>JASJBX010000180.1 GCA_030066295.1 Crocosphaera sp. | reverse complement strand
ACTAATCAGCTTCTCATTAATTTTGATTATAGTTTAAAAGATTTTTCTGTGCTGAAACTTATTGATTTGTCAGGAAATTCTTGGTCAAAAGTGGCATAAATTTTTGAGTAACTTATTCAGCAAACCCTAATTAGTCGTCAGGAGATAGAAAAAATGTTTAGTTTAAGCGATCTTAGAGAAACTAAAGTGTATCAAGAAGCATTAGAAGAAGGGATAGAACAAGGAATGGAACTAGGGATAGAACAAGGAATAGAACGAGGTATTGAACAGGGAAGACAGGAAGGAAGACAAGAGGGAGAGTTAACTGCGAAAATAGCATCTATTCCTCGCTTAGTTACATTGGGTTTAACCGTAGAACAAATTGCTCAAGCGTTAGAGTTAGACATTGAACAAGTGAGAAAAATTGTTCAATCTAATTAATCAGTTATTTATTTTCATCAGTCGAATCTTGTCCAGTCGCTTTATTTTGAGACTGGTTAAATGCCTGGCGATCCGGAAATAACGTACATAAGAGTTGATTAATATAAACTTGTCCCACCACAGGCGCATTTTTATTTTCAGCAGAAACATTCGGTTGTGTCGGAATTTCAGGAATGTCTGGGACTTGTTCTATTTCTGGTGGAGGATCTGCCCATAAGTCTTCCATTTCTTCCACAAATTCAGGCCTATTCTGTTCAGTTTTAGTTTTATTAGATTGAGAATCTTTTTTATGATTATTAGTCGTTAAATGACCATTTTCTGAAGAACCATTATGATCTGCTTTTATTTGTTTGGGAGACTGTGTTTTTGGTTCTGAAAACTGACGAGAGGTATCACCCACTAATGATCCAGCTTCTATGGTGGTTCCTGACTCAACAGACGCATTAATCACCGTTGTACAAGAACCCAGACAAACATTTTGACCAATTTTACTGTGACCAACGATCAAAACGCCCGCCCCTAACATGGCACCGGATTCAATCTCAATATCTCCTTTATAGGCATTAATTAAAGTTCCCATACCGATACAAGCTCCTGAATGTATAACGATACGACTATTAGGAGCAGCTTGCAAAATAGTTCCAGGTGCGACAACCGCACCCTCATGGATAATAACCTCACCAATAATCGAAACCTCTGATCGACTTGGTGGTTGAATAAGGGGTAAAGGCATTACTTTATATCTCTTAGTGAGAAGGGGTAAGTTTCCTCACCCCTTCTGCAAATCATTATGGACGTTGGATAATGGTTTCTAAAACACGCCGTTTCGCTTGAGTATCAATGCCGATCAAGCGAACATATTCCCCTTGATGTTCAGCTAAACAACCTTCTAAGGCTGCAATGACCTCGTTTTCATAGGTACTATCGATGGGGGAGCAACTTTGCCAGGACTTGGTGCGGAAACGACGTTTATCGGCGTGTTCTGTCCCAATTTTGTATCCTTGGTTCAGTAAAGACCGTACTTGAGAAACGGCTTCGGCGGTTAAATTGCTGGTGGCAACGCGGCCATTACCATTGCTACTACTGGAATAACTCCGTGTTGCACTGGCTGCAGAGGCAGTGGCTGTAGCTGTTCTCGTGCCGTCCTTACTGTTGTTTTGGCCTGGCCGTTGAATAATGGTTTCTGCCACCCGTCGTTTAGCTTGGGTGTCAATACCAATTAAACGAACATACTCCCCTGCGTGTTCGGCTAAACAACCCTCTAAAGCTGCAATAACCTCGTTTTCACGGGTACTATCGATAGGGGCGCAACTTTGCCAAGATTTGGTACGGAAACGACGCTTATCGGCGTGTTCTGTGCCGATTTTGTACCCTTGAGACAGTAAACCTCGGACTTGCGCGACAGCCTCAGCACTTAAGCCACCACTAGCCACAGCCCCCATTTTACCTGCTCTGGGAGAGGCGACTCGGCTATTACTTTGAACCGTACCGGCTTCCCCTGGACGTTGGATAATGGTTTGGGATACCCGACGCTTGGCATTAGGGTCAACCCCGATCAGGCGAACATATTCCCCTTGGTGTTCGGCTAAAACCTGTTGTAATTGGTTAATTACCTCAGTATCCCGTTTGCTCTCAATGGAAGGACCGGTCAACCAAGATTTGGTTTTGAAACGACGGGCATTGGCATATTCTGTGCTAACTGTCAAGCCTTGATGGAGTAAAGCCCGAACCTGGGACGCAATATCACTGCCGACACTACCATTGCCATTGCTGCTACTGCTGACCGGGGTAGTGCCTACCTTGCTCTTGGTGGTTGTCAGGCGACTGGGTTCTCCGGGGGTATCTTCTGGCCGTTGCACAATCACTTCGAGAACACGGCGTTTAGCTGCGGTATCCACCCCTAAAAGGCGGACATATTCCCCTTGATGCTCTTGGAGGAAGGCTTCTAAGTCTCCTAAAACTTGATCGGCGCGACCCTCAAAGGTTCCGCCAGTCAGCCAAGATTTTGTTTTAAAACGACGCTTATTAGCATATTCTGCCCCAATTGTATATCCTTGGGACAGTAAAGAACGCACTTGAGCTACTATGTCTGAACTTAAACTCATACTGGTCACCGAATTTCTATAATCAGTCTGATTAATGTCTTTTATAGACTTGTCTAACTGTTGACGAATGGGGGTAATACAGACGTTATTTTCGGCGCATTGATACCCCACTCGTAAGGCTTCATTCACTTCCACCACATGATGGGCAAAGTGGCGATCGCTGTCTGTGGCTTCAGGAAGGCGATCAGCTTGTTGTTGGTTGGTAATGACAGCACCAGAGGGAACGTACTTTCCTGGGGGAATTTCTACGTCTTGAATTAAGGCGTGCATCATGATGATACAGCCTTGGCCGACTCTGGCGTTGAATACGGTTGAGCGAAACCCGATGAAACAGTCATCCCCGATGTAAGCCGGTCCGTGGATCAAAGCCATGTGGGTAATACAGGCTTCTTTGCCGATCCAAACGGAATATTCTCGGCCATCATCTCCCACAACCCGCCCTTTTTCTAGTCCATGAATGACAACGCCATCTTGGATGTTGGTTCCTTCACCGATATAAAATGGTGTTCCTTCATCGGCTCGTATAGATGTTCCTGGGGCAATTAAAACATTGGCTCCCACTTGAACATCACCGATGAGGTTAGAAAAGGAATGCACGAAAGCACTATCATCGATTTGGGGTTCTGCGAGGGTTTGCGACCAAGGTGTCGGGGGGGCCGCCCTTTTGCGGACTACCATGACAATTTTCGTCCTCCTCTTTAATAATTTAGTATCAGTTATTAGCAGACGTTTAGGAAGGGTTTACCCTCGTTCTTCGTCTTTTTTGCTATACAATCGCTTATTTTCCACCGTAACCGTATCAATAATTCCCACTACTAACGCATCTAAGGGACGGTGTTCCATGCCATCATCAATGCGAGCAGCACTGCCTCTTGATACCAATACCCACTCATTGACCCCTGCACCAACGAGATCACCGGCCACCTCATATTTGGGAAGTGGTTGCCCTTGAGCATCCATAAATTGAAGCAACAAGAGCTTTGTCCCTGTTAAACTGCGGGTTTTGTGGGTACTGACAACGGTACCTCGAACTTTGGCAATTTGCATTATGTTGGGAAATGATTAATTAGACGCGTCGTAGGGGAGGATTGACACTTTCACGGAATTGTTCGACTGCTTCGGTGTAGCGAATGGGTAAAACGTACTCGAGGTTTTCGTGGGGTCTGGCGATGATGTGGGTGGATAAGACTTGTCCCCCGTTCACTCGTCCTGCGTTGTCAATCCCTGCGGCAACAGAGGCTTGAACTTCCGAAACGTCTCCCCGAACGATGACGGTCACACGACCACTACCGATTTTTTCGTAACCCACTAGGGTCACACGGGCCGCTTTTACCATTGCGTCTGCTGCTTCGACAACGGCGGGAAAACCGAGGGTTTCTACCATTCCAACTGCAATTGACATGAGTTTTTTCTCCTATGATTAATGAGTAATGGGATAATTAACCGTTTATGTTGGAAAAACCGGTTAATAGGCTCTAAATTGTTCTACTTCCTCGGTGTAGCGAATGGGTAGAACGTACTCGAGGTTTTCGTGGGGACGAGCGATAATGTGGGTCGAGAGAACTTCTCCCCCATTGACTCGGTTAGCGGCATCGATACCCGCAGAGACTGACGCTTGCACTTCTGAAACATCGCCCCGCACAATGACCGTAACACGACCGCTTCCAATTTTTTCGTAACCCACTAAGGTAACACGGGCCGCTTTTACCATTGCGTCTGCTGCTTCTACTACAGCAGGAAAACCCTTTGTTTCGATCATTCCAACGGCAATTGGCATTTTTTACTATCCTCGCTTTTAAGGCCAAAACTAAACTTTATTAATGAGAAGCTACTAAAATTTTTCCTTGAGAAAAATTCATCTCAGACTTGACAATCTTCAAGCAAATAGATACATTTACCTAATTGTTTCGATTATCTAGTCTGGCGTGAAACTTGACTCTTCTAGTCCTAAACACTAGGGGAAAAATTTGCACGGGAGTAGCTAACTTATCAACCTTCTATATAAACAATAGAGAACCTTGGCCCTTTTGACAATATAAATCGCGATGATATTTTCTAATCTAATGGTTAATGAAAGTTAATAGTTACGGTCAAATCTCGTAGTAATCTTGTTTTAGCTGTTTTATAATTTCTTCATCATAAGGACTGAAACCCCTGAATTTAGCTAGGGGAAAGGTCTAAAGAGATTCACAAGGGTTTGTCGTTTTCGCGATTATTGGGGATGAGTCTTTTTTCAACTGTCCAAGTTTTCCCAAGTCAATGAGTAATCATACTAGGGTTCTATTATTCAAGTAGCACATGAGCACCGCTCAAAATTTGTCACTCCAATACCAAGTAATTTCAAAAATAGACTTGACAAAAGTGACATAGTGCTGTAAGCAAGCAGTCACATTTTCTAATAGTTCTAAAGTTAGCATCTTTAAATAGTCTGATAAATTGAATGATTTTAAATGTGAATAAGTTTCTGCCTCTCTCTCTTTTAACCATTGTCAAGAGGGGAATCTGTGGACAAAAATCAGAAAAAATGGAGGAAAATAGAGAATAAAAACGATAAAATGCCAATTTTTTTTATTCCTTATTCCTCCTACTTTAACTATTGAGAAATGCGATCGCTTTTCGTTGATTTGACGGATAATTCTTGCAGTTGTGCAACAGCTAACTGTAAAGCCGTAACCCGCTCATTAACTTGGTGATGGTGAGGAACCCGATCCAAAATATTAAATTTTTCTAGTCTTTCTTGAATCTTTCCTTCTCCACCGACAATAAACACTTCTAACCGTTTAGCATAAGCGTCATGAATGGTTTTTTCTAGTGCGAGGGTTGCCGTCACACCCAACAAAGGAACATCCGTTAAGTCAATGACCAAGATTTTGTAGTTATCTAAAATAGCCTGACGTTGAGTAATGGCTTTAGCCGCCCCAAAACTCATCGGACCGCTTAAGTCTAACAACATAATTTGACCTTTGGCTTCTTGGAGTAAATGTTTGGCAATGTCACAAGAAATGGTTTCATGTTCATGGGTATCAATGGCTTTGACTGCGTCGGCTTGAATATTAGCTAATTTTTGAATGGTTAAAACATTGGCAACGAATACCCCTAACCCAACCGCAATAATTAAGTCGTAGAATACCGTCAGTAACATCACCCCATACATGATGGCGGCTGTCTTCCAAGACAGGATATGGGCGCGTCTGAGGAACTTCCAGTCAATAATATCGATGCCCACCTTAAAGGCAATACCGGCTAACACCGCTAAGGGAATACTTTGGGTTAAAGGGGCAGCCCAAAGCACAACAATTAAGAGGATAAAGGCGCGAGATAAACCCGATAAGGCTGTTTGTCCCCCTGCTTGGATATTCACAACTGTTCCCATGGTGGCACCGGCACCGGGTAACCCCCCCAATAAACCGGAGGCTAAGTTAGCGATTCCTTGACCAATTAATTCTTTATCGGAATTGTGTTGAGTTTGGGTTAAACTATCGGCAATGACTGCTGTTAATAATGCGTCAATACAGCCTAACATCCCTAATACTAAGCCATCGATAATCATGATATTGACTTGTTCTAAACTAAAAGTCGGCATGACTAAAGAAGGGAGTCCGGTGCTAAATTCAGGAATGGTTTTAACTCCAGAGAAGAAGAAAATAGAAAGTAAGGTACATCCAACTAAGGCCACTAACTGAGGAGGGACATATTTTTTCAGTTTTGACGGCATCAAGAATAAGACCGCGACAGTCAATACCCCTAAAATCACTTCACCCATATGGGCGTTGAGGGAGGTGACCACCATCGGCACATTTTTTAGGGCTGCAATGACTCCTCCTTTGGGGTTAGGGGTGCCTAGCAACGGCCCAAATTGGAGGATGATCAGAATTAAGCCAATGCCAGACATGAAGCCAGAAATGACGTTATAGGGCATCAAGGTAATATATTTCCCTAGTTTCAGTAGCCCGAAAACAATTTGAAAGACCCCTGCTAACATCACCACCGTAAAGGCCATGTAGAGTCCGTTTTCTGGGTTATCGGCGGTTAATTTGGTGACAACGGCTGTCATAACTACCGTCATCGGTCCGGTGGGTTCAGAGATGAGGGTGGGGGTTCCTCCGAATAAAGCAGCGAAAAAGCCGATTAAAACAGCCCCCCATAAACCGGCCGCCGGACCGGCCCCAGAAGCCACCCCGAAGGCCAGGGCCATGGGTAGGGCGATCACGGCTGCGGTCACCCCGCCAAAGAGATCCCCTTTGACATTCCTAAAATGAATTCGATTGGTTATTTGCATAGTTTAATGTGAAGGGTTACTAAAGGTTTTTTGTGTTAAGTGTATGGGTGAGTATTATTTCCTATGACAATATGGGGAACCATGGAGAAAGATAAACATCTCAAACCGTTCCTTTTGGATGAATTAATGGTATGCTTTAAATCGACTGTTTGTAAAGGTTAGTTAATAATAATAAAGATACGGACTATACACCAAGATATTTATTCTTGATTCTAGCCGAGGTCAACCCTACTTTTTTTAGGTTGAAATCATTTTTTCTGTGACTGCTGAAATATTAATCATTGTTCAATTATCGTAATCTAAGTCTTTGAATTTGTTCATAATAGTACCTCTTCATGTATCGAGATAATTACGACATCAACAACAAATCTAAGCATAAATTAAATAGTTTTTACTCATCTTTTAAGCAACCCATATAATTGATACATAATCTCATCTATAGGCAAAATCAAAAAACTGAGCGAATTCGGAAACTGAATGCTGCAGCATGACCGTTAGTGGGGTCAAAAGCAGGGTTAATCACTGACTGGTAATTCAAGGTAACATCCACCTCTGGAAATAAGGGAAATCGATAAAATAGCTCGACATTAGATTCCCCTCGTGAACCTGGGTTAATGGGTTCTGCCCAGTTGAAAGCCACCCCAATCAGATCGTTTTGAAGACCTTCTGGACCGAAAGGATCATAAACCAGTACATTAACCCCTGCCATATAACGCCAGATAGCTGCACCATTGAAACTGCGTCCATAACGAAAAATGCCAATGACATTGCCATCATCACTTAATTCTTGCTCTAACTTAACAAAAAAGCCCCAGCCACCGATGCCAGTGTTGCCATTGATCGGCTCATTATCTTTAGTTCCATCATTGTTCCAGACATTGAGCTTCCAGAAACCTGACTTGGGGGTTTTGGGGAAAGGTTTATAACTAAATTCAATGGCCTTATAAAAGTCGCCCTGTTCGATCTCTCCGAAGTTATAGCGATCGCCATTGGCATCAGAAATAAGACCCAAGATTTTGAAGCGATCGCTGGCATACCAAACCCCGGCCAAACCCAGTCCAGAGTCGGCGTGAGCATTAGTAAAAGAACCCGTTCCGGCTGTGGTCACAAAAGTAGTTGTCGCATTAAGATGCTGAGAACTATTTAACCCACATTCCGCACATCATTTGTCCCATAAAAAATTATGGCTTGGAACCCCGCGCTTAGATGAGTGGGAAAACAGATGAACTGACCTTCGGGGTTGCAAGACATAATTCCAACCTGACA
>JASJBX010000179.1 GCA_030066295.1 Crocosphaera sp. | reverse complement strand
GTCCAGAATCATAATCTCGGACGGCAATTCATCCCACGCTGATTTGTGGTCGTTTTTTGGGAAAATACAGCGTGGGGCTTCTTGCCGAAGAAGCTAAAATGGCAAAAAAAGCCACAATAATCATACCAATAATAACACCGGTTCCGATATCCACTTGTAGGAAGCGACTAAAGACAATTCCCACCCCTCTCATTTGCCCAGCAACATAAGTTAAAGAGACAAAAATTGCAGCAAATACTGCTACCAAACGGGCTGTAGTAGAATAATAGCGATCGCCCACAAAATCTGGTACTGTATATTTACCAAACTTCCGTAAATAAGGGGCTAAAAGTAACGCTAAAAGGACAAAGCCTCCTGTCCATCCCATTAGATAGATAGACCCATCATAGCCCAAAAAAGAGATTAATCCCGCCATAGAAATAAAGGAAGCTGCTGACATCCAATCTGCTGCGGTTGCTGCCCCATTTGCCACTGCGGGAACCCCTTGATCGGCAACAAAAAATCCTTTACTATCTTTAACACGAGAATGCCAACCAATGTAGAGATAAATGATGAAAGAAATGATAACAAAAATGGTTGTCCAAGCTTCAACCGACATAATTATTCTCTCCCTTTATATTTACGATCTAATTTATCCATTTGTACAGCATAAACAAAGATTAAAATAACAAAAACAAAAATTGATCCTTGTTGTGCCATCCAAAAACCAAGGGGTATTTTTCCTAATATAATAGTATTAAGAGGTTGTACTAAAAGGATGCTACAACCCAGAGAAACAATAGCCCAAATAATGAGCAACGTACGAATTAAACGGGTGTTTGCACGCCAATAAGCGCGACGGTTATCATTAGTCATTAGAATTGATTGATCTTAAAGTAAGAATCTTAAGATTGTATCTTAGTTTAATGGCGTATAATCACAGTATTATGTTCCTTAATGTTACTGACTTGAATAGATCATCATTAACTTTTGTTGTCTTGTCTTTTCCATGTATGCCAAACTTGACCAGTAATCAAAGAATATCGAGCTAGTTTTAGATGATAGACTGCTTCCTCACAATCTTGTATTTTAATATCTCCTTCAATATCAATATGTCTAACATCATCTGCAAGAATTTTGAACTCTGGATTTTTAACAACAACACTCAACCATTCTAGTGCATTACAAAAAGTGTTTGTTTCCTCATTGGGAAGCGTTTTCTCGTATAATCTACGAAAGATATCTTTAGCTAAGATGGAACGTCCAAAAAGAATGGCCAGTAATAGCAAGACGGAATAACGTGCTTGTAGTTCGTTTTCAAATGTATCGCGATATTGTTGATCATCTAAATCGGGTACACCTGCCTTAATTAAACGATAAACATTAACCAAACGCTTGGTAAGACGAGGAGTTGTTATTAAGGGATGTAATTTTTTGAGAAAGTCTTTTTCCTTCTGAGTAATTTCCAGTGATTTACTTTCTTCTGTTGAAGATTTTTGGAAACTGATTATTACATCGTTCGAGTTATTATCATTGTGATCCGAAGTAGCTTGTAATGTAGTAGTATCTTTTTCATTAAAGTTATCTATTGAATCATCTTTGGTTAAATCTTCTATATAACTGCCAAATCCATCCTCGGTCATAGGTTCAACTGCGAAAGTAATTTGAAAAATCTTTTCCAAATAGTTTTGAGGGGTTGAAATTCGGTAATGTGCATTTCTCTGATCATCTTCACTAAAAAGGTCTTTATAATGGACGGAGAGAGAACGTTGAAGCCATCTAGGATCAACCCCAACAACAACAACAAATAGATCAAGTGCTAACAATAGATGAATCGCTTCTAGGGTTTGGACAACGATTTCAGGAGAGCAGCGATCCAAATCGTCAATATATAAAACAATACGATCAACCGCCGTTATTGTTTGATTAGAATTGTCTTTCGACTGTTCTGAGTCTTGGACTCTCTTTCTTTCTACTCTCTTCATAGAGTCACTAAGAGCCTCAAAATCCCGTCTGATCAAGGAAATAATACCTTGCTTCGAGCGATAGTCATTAGAACTCGCTTGCTCTTCAAGAAACGTGACTAAACGTTGATAAGGATCGCTACTGATGTATTTTTCTTCAAGTGTTATTAGCTTCTGTTTACTTGCTTGTAGACGTATCTCTGCTACATTAAGATCGCGTCGAGCCTTTTGAAAATCCTTGTTTTCGCTAATCTTATTCTCGTATTTTCTGATAGTCTTATCTAGATCATTGGCTAACTCATTCACCAGCTTACTTGCCTTCGATAGAGTAGAAGTTACTGTGACTGTTAAGGTAGTCACTGTTCCTATCCAAGCTATATTTTTCCTGTTTTCAGATGTAAAAGCAAGTCCACCAGTTATTAGTATTCCTATTATCAAGAATCCACAAAAAAATGATAATGCCTGCCTAGTAAATGAGGCGTGTAGAATTGTATAAATACGACGACTAGAATCCTGTAACTGCTTTTGAGATTGTTGGAAATCACTAATATTGATAGAACCTGAAGTGGGAATTATTGAGCCAATGATTTCTTCAAAAGGTTGAGGTAAAAAGTTTTCTAAACCTTGGCAAAATTGGTTTCTCGGTTTTTCATCAGATTGTTGTTGAGCTTGTTGTTGATCAGATGCCTCACTGTCTGATTGAATAATTTTGTAGATCATCTCTGGTAACTGATTCAGAGAATCTCCTAGAACTGCTTTAACTGTAAGCTCACTGGCTGCTTTTTTACACTCTATTTCTACTTTTGATAAATTTTCCTTTGCAAGATCAAGCTGATTTTGAGCTTCAAAAACGGCTCCCTTTTTTATTTTTATATTTTCTAAAATTTCCTTTCGATTTTCTTCGGAAGTTTCTTTTTCTTTTGGTGTAATAGATTCCCAAATTCCTGTGAAAATGGTATCCACAATACTAGCCCAAAGGTTCTTATCAGAAAAATGCCAAGCATTAAAGTGAATCTGGGCAATGTTTTTACAGTAGTCTGGATTTTTGGCATCATCAGCAAGACTATTCCGTTTTGTGATTTCCTTATCTATCAACTTCATAAAAAAGGACTTTCCTGATCCCCAGTCCCCAAGTAAACCAATGGACAAGGGAGGGTTAATCTTAGAATTGACAATTAATCTTGCAAATGCCTGAGCATCCTTTTTAACCTTAAGCTGATCCTCGGTGTCGGTTGATTCTGGACGATAACCTGAGTTAGTTGGAATCATCTCCGGAATTGGAAGTGGTTTCCAATTCCACCAGTTTTCTAATTCCTTTCCTGACCAACGTTTTAGCGAATTCTTAAGAATAAAATTTTTCCATTCCTCCTTGAGTGCTATCGGATCTGTCTTGACGTTTTTAGCAAGTTGTTGGAGTGAGGGATCATTGGTACACAAGATTGCTGCACCAACATAGTCAGTTCCCCACATTCTTGTTTCTCCTATTGTTTTAAGACATTCTACTGTATGTTGAAGAGATTGACTAAAAATATAGTTAACTTTAAAATTGTTTGAGCCTTTCTCACGAACAGTTTCTTTCAACGGTAATGAAGAAAAAAGCTCATTGAGTCGCTTAAATGCGTGTGAGTATTCTGAACTTTTTTGGCGATAAACTATGAGTGCTGCTTTTAAGGCGTTTGCTGGGTCAATAATCCCATCTTCTGATAATTTTGAAGCAGTATATAAAGCATACTTTACATGAGACTCAAGCTTAATTCCATAATCCCCGAAAAGATTAATGTTTGTGTCTTGTGAACTTTTTACATCCATTTTTTCTCAACCTCCTATTTATTTTCAGATGAGTCACCCTCAAAGACAGCATTGATATATAATTAATTTTATCACTATATTTTTATTATAGAATCTCCAAGTTTCACCTTTTAATAAGGTTGTAAATCTATACAATAAATTACTTTTTGTAATAAAAGTATAGATTACTATATTAATTATCTAAGCTTAGTAACTATGTTATTTATTAAAATTTTAAAGCTCTAAAACTCATAAAAAATATGACATTTTATAGCACAAAAATATATATAAAATAGTAAGAAAAGATAAGCCAGCCAAGTGAAATATTAATTATCATCTAATTATATCCTTGTTTATGGAACAAAAAAATAATCAACCAGTCTATTTAAACAAATTATTGACTTAAGTTTCAAATTCACCTAATCTAGAGATAAAATAAAAACCATAAACTAATTTTTAGTCAATTAACTATAATCTAATTATTTAATATCATAACGTTTTAATGTATAACCGTGATTGAATTTGTCCAAAACCGCATACTATCATCAAAAATAGTACAATTATTTACCCGTACCATTATCAAATGGCAAAAAGATGACTGCATAGAAATGGGTGCAGCATTATCCTATTATGCTATTTTTTCCCTATTTCCTATCCTCTTAGTTATTTTAAGTATAACTGGTTTAATTCTTGGTCCTGATACTAATGCTTATACTCAACTTTTAATCCTTGCTAAAACTACTTTACCCATAGAAGCATATCGTATTGTAGAAAGTACCTTAGTCGAATTAAATAAAAGTAGTTTAGGTGCAGGAATTATCGGTTTTTCTATCCTATTTGTTACCGCAAGTCGTATTTTTCGCGCTTTAAGTCGGAACGTTGATAAAATATGGAATGTTTATCATCATCGGTATAGTCGAAATGGTTGGTTTTGGACGATTATTCGGTTTATTCAGAATCAAATCATTGCCTTTTTATTAGTTTTGAGTTCAACTGCTTTAATGTTAGTTTCTTTATTATCTAATATTGCTTTAAAAGTATTTTTAAGGATTATCAAAAATGTAGAGGAAGTGATTACTTGGATCAAAGTTGATGAAGCTTTTTTATGGAATAGCTTACAACTTGGTGTAACATTTTTATTGTTAACTTCTGTAGTTATGTTTCTTTATAAAACCCTCCCTGCAACTAAAGTAAAATGGAGTGATATTTGGATAGGTGCTTTATTAGCTGTTAGTTTGTTTTCTTTGCTTCAAAGTTCAGTCAGTAGTGGGGTTATTCGTATTGGGGAACAGTTCAGAGCCTATGGAATTATTGGGGGATTTATGGTACTTTTATTATGGATATTTTTAACCTGTCAAATCTTTTTGTTAGGATGCGAATTTACTTACGTTTATACCCATCTATTCGGCAGTAGAAGAGATAAATAAGGTCATCAAAACTTAGATGGTATCTGTGATTAATTTAGCTAATTTTTCTGCACTATCTATAACAGCTAACTCTGAACTTTTTTGAGACATTTTTTTCAATTTATTAGTATTTTTTAGTAAATCTAAAACTAAATCTGTGAGTTGTTTTTCTGTTAATTCTTTTTGTTGATAACAATAAGCTGCTCCTTTTTCAACAAATACTTGAGCATTAAAAGATTGATGATCTTCTGCTGCAAAAGGATAGGGAATTAACACAGCAGGAGTGTGAGTAATCGCTAGTTCTGTTAAAGTTCCGGAACCAGCACGACTCACGGCTAAATCTGCCCTTTGTAAGAGTCCAGCCATGTTATCGTAGAAGGGCAAAGAAATATAATGAGGATGTTTAAAACTATTAGCATCAGGGTCATTTTTTCCCGTTAAATGTACCACATAAGCTCCTATTTCTAACCAACTAGGAACACATTGACGGACTAATTGGTTAACCGAAACTGCCCCTTGAGATCCCCCAACAACAACAATTAAAGGTACATTCTCAGGAATATTTAAGTCTAAAGGTTGAGGGGTGTAAAACTGCGATCGCACAGGGGTACTGACCCAAATGGTAGGAGTATTGGGTAAATATTTTTTAGTCCCTTCAAACCCCAAAGCAACGCTGTGACAAAAACGACTTAATAATTTAGTTACCTTACCAGGAATATAATTTGATTCGTGTAGAATTGCGGGAATTCCTGATAACTTTGCCGCTAAAATAGCAGAACTGGCAATATATCCACCCGTAGTAAAAACAATATCAATATTTTGTTCTTTAATAATTTTCTTAACTTCAAAAATAGAACTCACTAACCCTGATAAAATTTGTAACTTTTTGAGAGGAGAGCGAGTCTGAAAGCCTTCAACCGAAATAGTATGAAAAAGATAACGATCTCCCACTAAACTTTGTTCGAGACGGTTGGGAGTTCCTAACCATTGAATCTCGTAATCGGGTAATTTTTCAGCCACTCCCAAAGCTGGAAAAACGTGACCCCCTGTCCCACTCGCTGCGATTAATAAACGTGCCATAAAAACAAAATAT
This sequence comes from Crocosphaera sp., assembly GCA_030066295.1. Classification (GTDB taxonomy): domain Bacteria; phylum Cyanobacteriota; class Cyanobacteriia; order Cyanobacteriales; family Microcystaceae; genus Crocosphaera. The sequence continues at coordinate 1,848 of JASJBX010000179.1, read as the reverse complement.
TGGTTACAATAAAACGAAAATCCTGTATCTTTAATCAGGACAGTTCACAAAAGGTAGACGCATGATATATCGCCGTTGGTTCCTCTCTGTTATAATTGGTTTAGGCATAAGCTTAGGGACTCATTTAACCCTCCGTGCTGAAAGTCCAGACACCGCACCGATTGAGTTAAAAGCTCTCATGACTCAGATTGATGCTGCAGCCAATCGACAGGACATCGATCGCCTTCAATCGTTGTACAGTGAGCAATACGTAACCGCAGATGGCTTAATGTTAGATGAGTTTACCCAAAGTTTAGAGCAACTGTGGAAAACTTACCCCGATTTGAACTATACAACAGAACTATTATCCTGGGAAAAAAACGGAAGCGGTTGGGTGGCCGAAACCTTAACAACCATCACAGGAAACAGTGAACAAAGGGGTCGAACCGTTCAACTCCAGGCAAAAATAAAATCCCGTCAAACCTTCCAGGGAAATCAACTGATCCGCCAAGAAATTATCAGTGAAGAAAGTAAGCTAACCTCAGGAGAAAAGCCCCCAGAAGTGACTGTAAACGTTCCAGAAACCGTCAAAGTTGGGGAAACCTTTGATTTTGACGTAATTGTGAGTGAACCCCTGAGCGACGATTTATTAGCGGGAATGGCCATGTCCGAAAAAGTAGACAGCGATCGCTATTTAGATCCATCCACCATGCAGCTAGAATTATTACAATCTGGGGGATTATTTAAACGAGTTTCTCCCATTGAAGAACCCCAAAATCGCTGGCTTTCAGCAATTTTAGTACGGGGTGGAGGGATTACTGTTGTCACTCATCGCGTCAGAATTGTCGAGTAAATTAACTGTTTCGATTTAACCATAACATCACAATAGTCGAAACATATTTCCGTCCCTTACTCAAATAATCCCATAAATTAATCCCTGTTTTACTTTCCCCAGACGTCCGGGGAACACAAACATAGGGAACCTCTTTCATGCGATAATTCAAGCGAGCCGCCCGACATAATAAATCAATACAATACTCCCCATAATCCCCTTTGAGGCGAAGTTTCTGCAACACCTCTGACCTTGCAGCAATAAAGCCACTGGTATAATCATGAACTTTCCGGCCCAACAATAACATAGCAAAATTATTAATAATCCAACTCAACACCCGTGCCATCAAACCATGAGCAATATCCGTTCCCCCTTCGATCCAACGGGAACCGGCTACCACATCAGCGTCATTTTGTCTAATGGCTTCGACCAACTTAGGTACATCTTCCGGTGGCATCGATAAATCGCAATCCATCCAGGTGATAATCTGAGCATTGTAGGTGTGTATCGCTTCGTCAATACCTCGTTGAATCGCAGAAGTTAAGCCCTTTTCTTCAAGACGACGGACTAAAGCAATACCTGAGTTTTTTTCCTGATCATTAGGAGAATAGGGAGTTTGAGCAGCCATGTCTGCGACAATCTTCCAGGTACCGTCAGGGGAATCATCATCAACCACCAAAACCAGGTAAGGGGGAGAAACACTGGCCATCAAACGTTCAATTAAGTCGCTAATATTGCCACTTTCGTTAAACGTGGGTAAAACGGTACAAACCAGAGCGTTGTCGTCAACCTTAGACATGGGCGTAGTTATAGAGAAAGGTATCGTGACATCCTCCCACGCACGCCGCTACGCTTTGTACGGGGCTTCCCTAACTCACGATAGGGCATTCCTGGTTATTCTCGCTTATGGGAGGTTTCGCCACTTATCTAGAACACATTGGTACAAACGATGACAACATCTCCCACTGTTGGTTCCCCGACAGAACGACTAATCAGGCGTTTTCGTTTCCCAGAGTCCCTGGGTACTTTATCCGATT
>JASJBX010000178.1 GCA_030066295.1 Crocosphaera sp. | reverse complement strand
AGGAAAACTAACTAATCAGCTTCTCATTAATTTTGATTATAGTTTAAAAGATTTTTCTGTGCTGAAACTTATTGATTTGTCAGGAAATTCTTGGTCAAAAGTGGCATAAATTTTTGAGTAACTTATTCAGCAAACCCTATTTAATAATTTGATCAAGAAAAAAACATAAACCAAGAAAAAACTATTGAGGTTGAACCTCTTTCTTAATGGTATAAGTTGACAAAGCTGATTAAAGTATAATCAAGCTTTGTCTTTCTGCTTCCACAGATGAAAATTGACCTTAACCCCGATCACAAAAGGGTGGGACTATCTGTTGTTTCATCTAAAATGTACTCTGAAATCTCCTTGATCTCCTACTCTCCTGACTGACATAAATGACACAACCCAAAAAACTCCAAGGTATGATAATAAACTTTAAACCGATGAGAAATTTCTAACTTTTCTTCCAAGTCATGAACAGGACATTGATCAATAGGAAAAGATTGACCACAATTAACACAAGTTAAATGATGTTGATCCTGATGGACTAAACTATAAACAGCCTCACCACTGGGTAACTGTCTAACTTGTACCTCTCCTTCTAGCTTTAATGCTTCCAAATTGCGATAAACTGTGGCTAGTCCTAAGCCTAAATCTCGGTTTTTCATTTCTACATACAAATCCTGTGCCGAAATAGGATGATTTAAGGATTTTAGGACATGAACAATGTTAGTCTGAGAACGAGTACGTTTCATAATTGCAAATATAGCTTAATCACCGATCGCCAATGTCTCAAGAATACCACTGTCGCATATATGTTACCCTCAGACCATCGGTTTTAGATCCGGCGGGGGTAGCGGTACAATCAGGACTCCATCAGCTAGGATACGAAGAGGTAGAAAAGGTCAGAATAGGGAAGTATATTGAGCTTACCATGACAGCAGACGGTAAAGCTCATGCCGAAACCCAAGTAGACGAAATGTGTGATCGCCTCCTCGCTAACCCCGTCATCGAAAATTATTGTTATGAAATCACTGCATTAGAAGCTACTGGGAGTCATTCATGAAGTTTGGTGTCATTGTCTTTCCGGGATCGAACTGCGATCGCGATTTGGCCACCGTTACCAAAGGGTTACTGAATCAACCCACCCGCATGATCTGGCATCAAGACACGGATATCAGTGATATCGATGTGATAGTCATCCCTGGAGGGTTTAGTTATGGGGACTATCTCCGATGTGGCGCGATCGCCCGTTTTTCTCCTGTCATGCGATCGGTCATCCAACACGCTAACCAAGGTAAATTAGTGTTAGGAATCTGTAATGGGTTTCAAGTGTTAACGGAAGTGGGGTTATTACCTGGGGCCCTGATCCGTAACCGAGATTTACATTTTATCTGCGATCGCGTTTCGGTAAGGGTAGAAAATAATCAATTATCTTGGACAAGAAAGTATACCTCGCAACAAGTGATTACCCTACCAGTCGCCCACGGAGAAGGGCGTTATTATGGGGATGAAGACACCATTAAAGGGTTGGAAGACAATAATCAAATTGTCTTCCGTTACTGCAATTTGTTGGGGGAAATAAGCGAAGATAGTAACCCCAATGGGTCCCTGTCTAATATTGCTGGAATTAGTAATCAACAGGGCAATGTTTTAGGAATGATGCCTCATCCAGAAAGAGCTTCCGATCCCCTAACAAGGGCAACAGAAGGGCGCATTTTATTTGAGGGACTACTGGTTTAAATACCGACTTAATTAGCTTAAGATAAGGATTAAATCGGTATTTCAGGGGTTAAGTCGAAGATTTAAGGAACTTTCAACGCAACTAATTGGTTTTCAGGTAAAAAGCTGCGGAACTTACCATGATCCGCAAAAACGGCTACTAACTGCAACCAAGCATCTGGTTCTTTGTGTAAATCACCCCAAGGAATAGCAATTTCTAAACACTGATTAAACGCCACTTGAATGCGATGATTTTTCGGATGCCAGTCATTACTATGCCAAGCTTGTTGTAACCAGGCTGACTGAGAAACCAAATTAATCCCCACATGATGGTGGAACGTATAGTTAACCGGGGCTTCATCGGGAACATCCGCCAACGGAACCGTACTGGTAAACACATCAGTATCGGCATAGTACCAAAGTAAGTGTAACTCATTGGGTAAATCTCGACCCGGTTGCGCTCCCATTTTTACATCAAAGCGTAGATAAAAATTCATGTGGTCTGTACCGTAATAAATACGCTGTACGGTACTGGCCTTGTGCATAGTTCCGGTGGATCCCCCAATTTCGACACGACCGGCTTTTTCCCAGTCCTGTTCATCGGGGTTACCGTCGATCACAGGTTGAATAAAGCCTTCCGGGGGGCGATCGCCTTTCTTGGTATGATCGTCTAAGGGTTCGTATAAGTTCCCCGGAATCCGTTCTCCCAACGCGGCATAAACCCCTCGTAAATGTTCACGGTAGAGTTCATCAAATAGAGCCCCATGACTAGAAGAATGCCCTTCCCCGAACCACCAACACCAGTCCGAACCTTCAGCAGCATATAACGCTTCCCAGGCTTCAGGATTGGTTTTTTCCGTCGCTTCTGGATGTTTGGCCATCATCTCACGGGCCTCGGTTAATAAGTCCCAAGCCTTATTTTTCACCGGATCACCGATCCACGTGCTAAAGCTACCATCTACCCAGGAACCACTGTGTAGCTTGTTGGGTTTAATGTCTACTTTCGGGGGGAATTTCTCAATAAATTCGGAAACGGTGACCAATTCAATATCATCCACTTCGCTTAACTGAGCATATAACGCTCTCAGGAAGTGTAAGCCATCGTCATGATAATATTCCCAGCAGTTTTCCCCGTCTAGGGCAATGGTGACTAACCAGGGATCTTCGAGACTGGTTTCTTCGCTTTCCTGACGTTCCACCAAAGACCGAGAAATGGCTTGTAAATGGCCCAGAAAATCAGAGGCCGCCTGACGGGGTTCCATGCCACTATAACTAAAGCCAATTAAATCCGATAATCGGTGATCGCGGAAAACAATAGCTAAATCGCCGTAGTCTGTTTTTAAGCGATAGGGAAGATACATCCGATGGGGATCACAAACGTTTCCCGTTTCATCCCGATAGAAATAATGTTCCACACTCCAACCTAGCACCGATTCATCGGAACATAACCAATTAAACTTTTCTTGGGCTACATAGGGTAAAATAGCAGGGCTAACGGACTGTTCTGAGGGCCAGAGTCCCTTGGGTTCGCAGCCAAAGCGATCGCGGTACATTTCTTTAGCTTTACGCAGATGGAGAGGAATGTCTTGAGGGTATTGGAACCGTTTTTGCGGTAACTGCATCTCAGGAATGGCTACCTGTCCGGAGTCTGTATCCGCTAATAAGGGTAAAATGGGGTGAGTATAGGGCGTTGTCATTAACTCCAACTGCCCAGAATCCTGCATTTTTTTGTGTTGAGGGATAATTTGACCGATAATCTCTCGGTGTTTAGCAATAATTTTCTTACGATCTTCTAAAGAAAAGCCTTTCCCTTTTTCAAACCAGGCAGCGATTTCGGGATCTTTTTCTCGGAAAATGGGATCGATCCAAGCTAAGTTATGCCAGGCCAAAAGATCACTATAATCATGGACACTCCAATTTTCCATACACCATTCTCGGCCTTTGTCGTGCTTCTGCATATTCAATTCAGAATAGCGATAATAGGGGTCGATTAAGGTGCGATGATGAGCATCGAAAAAGTGATCAAAAATAAATCCTTTGTCTTCGTCCGTGAGATCGATGGCAGAGGTTAGGGTTAACGCCATGTAGCGATCAAGGGCGGTTCCTCGGCTATAATCTTCTAACTGTAAAATCAGAGAAGGAACTAGGTTAACCGTTTGATGTAGTTTAGGAAACTCTTCTAAAACCAGAATTAGGTCTAAATAATCTTTGACACCGTGTAAGCGGGCCCAGGGCATACGATACTGTCCATTAGGGTCATCAATCGCTTCGCGGGATTTATACAAAGGTTGATGTTGATGCCAAATAAATGCAACGTATAGAGGATGAGCCATTATAAGTTTTAATCTCTTTGGTTGTGATGAGTGATAGCAAAAGTGAGTGATTCGTCAAGGTATATTTACCGAAAATGTGAAAGCCTTATTTAAACACCCAGACTTCAACTGCTATAACTTATAGATTACCTTGAAACCTCCCCTTATTTATCTCAACTCAGCAAGGGAAACTGATAATGATGATTATTTAATCAGCGATCACAGAAAAATAGTACAGATAATCTATGTCCATCAACGGATGATTTATAGGTAGCATTGTTGCCAGTTGTAATGATAAAGAAGAATCGATTAAGTTAAAATTGTCATAGTTTTCCCCATCAGAATTATGAGTCAAAACTACCAAATTTCTCAGCCCCTCCCCCCCAATGTTAAACGAGCAGCCACCATTCTGCAATGGTCAGGAAATATCGGTTTCTGGGGACAGTTGGTGCTAGGGGTATTAGCAGCCGCGCTGTTATTCTTGGCCTTACCAGGTTTAGCCGGGCAAGAAAATCGAACAGAAGGCACTAATTTTAGTATCTTTTGTTCCATTGCTGGGGTAAGCGCACTTTTGATCAGTATTTTGATTTGCTTTCGCTATAAAAAAATTGCCCAGTCGATGCGAAACCCCGAAGCAAAAGCACGACCTAAAAAATCATCTACCTTGCAACTCATTCGGGCTGGTTTATTATCTAATTTAGTGGGTATTTTTCTGTCAATTATTGGTGCAGAAGGGTTTGTGGGTCTTGTGTGGCTAAAATTATCTAATATTCCTCAAGGTGCCTCAGTTTATGGTACCAGTAGCAGTAACCTATTAACCCCTAATGACTTTTTATTGCTTCTTGCTAATACTCATACTATTTTATGTCACTTTGTTGGTATTGTTGTCGGTTTATATTTATTAGATCGCTTAGATAGATAATAACAGAATATAATGAGGAAGTTTAAATCATGCAAAGAACGAGATTAAATATCTTAGTCGAAGTCACTCAAACTAAGTTTAATCAAACATTTAGTAATCCTTGGCGGCGTATTTCTTTAAGTTTAATTAGTCTTCTTTTGGGATTTTTTGTCGGTCAAGCTGTTTCCATTACCGCAGGACAAGAAGCTTATTGGGATATTACAGTAGGCATCCTTTTACTCATTTTTACGGAAGGAATTAGTAGAATAACTTATCGTAAAAATAAGAAAGAAGGCCGATCTCTCAGTCTTGATATTCTCAATCTTTTTAAAATTGGGGTAACTTATAGTTTATACATTGAAGCTCTTAAACTGGGGTCTTAAGGAAAGCATACAATGTTTTTGACTTCTCCAAGGGTTAAAACCGCTTATATCTTCTGATTGAAAATTAACCCCACTGAGAATAGCAAGAGAAGGGGTTTCTAGTTCTTTCCTTGTCAATTATGTTATTCTAAACAACTTAAGGGTTATCCAAGATCAATTATCTTAACTATGAATGTAGTGGATCGTGTTCGTTTAGGCTTAGCTGTAGGTGTGGCAAAAACCATCACTGCTGCAGTGCGTTTTTTGGGTTTAGGGGCTGCTAGTGTTTTACCTGGGGCTATTTCTCGTCGTTTTCATCCTCGACTCTTATCTCTTCTTTGTGAACAAGTGAAACAAGGGGTTATTTTGGTTGTGGGAACCAATGGTAAAACAACCACTTCCCTGCTGCTGAGAACTATTTTAGAAGACCAAAATTATCAACTTTGTCACAATGAAACCGGTGCTAACTTAATTAATGGACTCGTCACTACATTATTGGGAAATACCAACTTAATTGGCACACTAACTGCAGATTATGCCATCTTAGAAGTGGATGAAAATATTGTGCCATTATTGTTAAAAGACTGTCAACCTAGCCTTATTTTAGGGCTTAATTTATTTCGAGATCAATTAGACCGTTACGGTGAAGTAGATGCTATTAGTCAACGTTGGCAACAAGCGATCGCTCCCCTTTCTCCTAATACAGTTATCATCCTTAATGCTGATGATCCCACTCTCTCTTATTTGGGACAACAATTAACCCAAACTGTACGTTATTTTGGACTATCTGAAGATAATTTATATCTAGAGGAAATTCCCCACGCTGTTGATTCTATTTATTGTCCCAGTTGTGGTCATCCTTTAACCTATCAAGGGGTTTATTTATCTCATTTAGGAGATTATTGTTGTGAAAAATGTGGTTTTAAGAAAAGTCCCTTAGACTTGAATAGCAAAGATTGGCCACAAATATTGATCGGAGTTTATAATAAATATAATACTTTAGCGGCAGGGTTAGTTGCTCAAGAATTAGGCGTTAAAACAACAGCGATTTTTGAAACTGTCAAAAACTTTAAAGCAGCCTTCGGTAGAGCAGAAGAATTAACAGTAAAAGGTAAGCACGTTCGTATTCTCTTATCTAAAAATCCAGTGGGGATGAATGAAACCATTCGTGCGGTTAATGATATCAAAAAAATTGGAAAATCTTCTACAACTTTATTGGTTTTAAATGATAGAATACCTGACGGCACAGATGTTTCTTGGATCTGGGATGTTGATACAGAACCTTTAGTTAAACTAAGGGGTAATTTAATTGTGAGTGGCGATCGCACCTATGACATGGCCCTACGTCTTAAATATAGTCAAGAAACCCTGAACGAAAAAAATAATCATGTTGAACTAATTGTGAAAGAAAACTTAAAAGAAGCCATAGAAACAGCTTTAAACTTGACAACAGAAGCAGAAACATTACACATTGTCCCTACTTATTCCGCTATGTTAGAAGTTAGAGGTATTCTAACAGGTCGTCAAATCTTATAATGACAATAACACAATGATAATGTCTTCTTTAACTACTGGGGAAAACTAACAGTAATGTGGGGAAAAATAACAATCTTTGTGGAGAAACTTTTCCTGTGAATCTGAAAAATAAACTGAAAGTACCAAAAATTGTAGCTTTCGTAGCAGACAAAACTCGCAACCCATGCTAGGATCTGGTTTAATCTGGCAGACGTTCCTTGAAATAAGCTATGGGTAAGGTTCTGGTGTTAAATGCGTCGTATGAACCGCTCAATATAACCAGTTGGCGAAGGGCTGTCGTTTTGTTGATTAAAGGCAAAGCTGAGCAACTGGAAAATAACGAGCGATTAATCTATACCGACTTTCCGCTTCCTTCGGTCATTCGGTTACGTCATTACGTGCGGGTTCCTTACAAAGAGATCCCCTTAACACGCCGAAACATCTTAGAACGGGATCGCCATACTTGTCAATATTGTCGCTACAAAGGAGAACAACTGACCTTAGATCATGTGGTTCCGCGATCGCGGGGTGGGGGAGATACTTGGGAAAACCTAGTAACCGCTTGTGTTCGTTGTAACGTCAAAAAAGGTAATCGTACCCCCAAAGAAGCACAGATGAACCTGAGACACCAACCTCGTCGTCCTTATAGCAGTTTGCAGTTTGAGTTAGTTAAGCATACGAGGGGTAATCTCAATCAAGAGTGGCGTAAGTATATTATTGGTATTTAAGCAGGTTGGCCATCAACTTCGGTCACCTGGAACCCCATTTCGCACTCATAAACCTTTGCTTGTTGAGCATCCACTTTATCGAGAGAATGACCACAACCCAGCTTACCGTGGTGCCATCGTGGCGTGCCTTTTTGATCCGCGAGTAGACAGCCGGGACAAACTTGATTCACAGATAAAATATTATCACGAGTTAAGATAACTAACATATTAAACCCCTTTTGGCTTCTCAAGAGCTTCAACTTCATTCTAAGGCGTATTACCCTGCATTTTAGTCTAGGATTTCGATTTTGACATCTATTGTAATCAACTGTAATTAATCAGGTTTAATTAGGGTTTGCTGAATAAAACCACAACCCCTGTTATTAAAAGGTTACACCCATATTGGATGAGGAAAAAAGATCGGCTTTGTAGGCTAAAAACCGCTACAATTGGT
>JASJBX010000177.1 GCA_030066295.1 Crocosphaera sp. | reverse complement strand
CGATAAAACTAGCTAGTTTAGAGAGGGAACAGGGAACGGGGAACAGGGAACAGGGTTTATTTTGATGGTAACTACTTAAGAATTTATTTTCTGTCTTTTGTTGCTGAGTTTTCCTGTACTGGTGCAAGATGTCAGTATCCAAAACAGCCAACTCAATTGCTGCATTCTCATTAACATTCCCTGTACCGGTTATCCGAAGAATATTCGAGGCATCAAGTATACTTTCTATTTCTAGGTTTGCGGTAGCAGCGATATTAGGAATAGGAATAATGGGATCAACAAGAGGATCACCTAAATCTGCGGCTCCAAAACCAGGAGGTACTAGGCTAACACCCACATCTAGGTCTGCGACTGTACCTGTCAATGATCCTGAAGGTTGCACACTGGCGGTAACTGTAACACCTTGAAAACCTGTAGTCACTCCAGCGATCGCTGTTGCACTCACAGCATTAGATAATCCTGTTGGCCGACATGAAAAATCAGAATCACTATCAGTGCTGAAACCTGCAAATGCTACTGCTACTGCAAAAGCACAACTGCCATAAGTACCATCCACACCTAAAGCTGCTGCTTGAGCTTTTTGAGGCATGGTTGAAATGCCTACGCCGAAGATCGTGATTCCAGCGATCGCCAGTTTCTGTAATAAGTTAGGTTGAATCATGAGTTTTCCCCACCATCTTTACTATAAAACACCCATATGATTGCTAAAGTGAATTTTTTTTTCTAGGCATTTTCGGCAAAAACTCTGAGCGAACAAAATCTAAAGAAAAGATTAAAGAGCATCGCTCAACTTGATTGGAAAAGACTAATGATAATAACCGTTCTACCGAGGAGCGACGGACCGAGATAGTTTACCCACCGTTTTATACTTGTTATACATTGTAGATATTTCACTAGGAGTTCTTGATCATGGTTAAAACCCTTTCTACCATGTTACCTTTAGGAACAAAAGCCCCTGATTTTTCCTTAGAAGATGTGGTATCAGGTGACAAGATTTCGCTCAAAACTTTTGCTGATAAAAAAGCTTTATTAGTGATGTTTATTTGTGTTCACTGTCCTTTTGTTAAACATCTTCAAAATGCTTTAGCAGCATTAGGGAAAGAATACGTCGACAAAGGCTTAGGGATAGTCGCTATTAGTGCTAACGACATTACCACCCACCCCGGCGATGCTCCCGATAAAATGAAAGAAATGGCAGAAACATTAGGCTTTAATTTTCCTTTTTGTTACGACGAAAGTCAAGAAGTCGCTAAAGCATATACGGCTGCTTGTACTCCTGATTTCTTCCTATTTGATGCTGATAATACCTTAGTTTATCGCGGCCAGTTTGATGATAGTCGTCCCGGCAATGATGTCCCTATCACCGGAAAAGACTTAAAAGCAGCCATAGAAGATGTATTACGGGATAGAAAGGTAGATACTCAGCAAAAACCCAGTATTGGCTGTAACATCAAATGGAAAGCAGGGAATGAACCCCCTTACTTTGGCGTATAATCTCAGTAGATCGAAAAGTTGCTTGTTTAGGCTGCAAGGGAGCCGGGAGCGGGGAGAAGGGGAGATTATGTTAAGCTATTTTAGAGAAAATAAAGGTTTCAAAGGCTATAAATCTCTAGAAATCTTCATTTAACTCGCTATCTTTTAATTTTTATCCTATTTCTTTTCTCCCCTGCTCCGTTCTCCCTGCTCCCCCGCAATCCTAACTAGGATCTTTGTGATCTACTGAATCTTGACAACTGGGGAGACTTATCCATTGGCTGGCGCAATTGAACTGGATTTGTTAGATTTAGGATGGTCTTTGGGAATCATGGCCATTGCTGTGGTTTTGTCTAAGTGGCAACGGTTGGGGTTAGAAGGACAATTGCTACTGGCAACAGGGCGATCGCTGTTTCAACTGTTAGCAGTGGGCTATATTATCGCTGCTATCTTTGAATTAAACCATCCTCTCCCTGTGTTGTTCATTTTGGCGGTCATGTTAACCATTGCAGCCCAAGTTACCCGTAACCGCATCCCTCACAAGGGAAAGGGCTTTTTCCCTCTGGTATGGGGATCGTTGTTGGTGAGTAGCGGGTTAACCCTCAGCTATACCCTCGCTTTGATTATCCAACCCCAAAGTTGGTATTCTCCCCAGTATTTAATCCCCTTAGCAGGGATGATCTTAGGAAATGCCATGAATAGTGCTTCTTTATCGGGGGAACGTCTCATTAACGCTATTTCCCACAACCAGCTTGAGGTAGAAACCTATTTATGTTTGGGGACAACCCCTATTGAAGCGATCGCCCCTTATCGTAAAGAGGCCATCCGCATCAGTTTAATACCGACTTTGAATCAAATGATGGTGGTGGGGATGGTGAGTTTACCAGGAATGTTTACGGGGCAAGTATTAGGAGGAAGCAACCCTTTAAATGCAGCCTCTTATCAAATTTTAATTTTATTTATGATTATGTTAACTAACATTTTAACCGCTATTTTGGTAACAGAAGGGGTTTATCGTCATTGCTTTAATGAACATGCCCAGTTAATTATCAATAAGTGAACAAAGTTTATCTGAAGGCTAAGAAAACTGTCATTGCGAGGCGGAAAAACCTTTACTGAAGCAATGGTTTGAGTTTTATAGTCATTTCAAATAAGAATGATACAAATCAGTAACACAGCCTTCGGTGGTTGTTACAAGCAAGATGCTTGTGTTACTGTGTTACAAAATCATGGTAACTGTCTCACTGTAAATTGAATAGCTATAAGTCTGCCTCCGAAGCAATTTCCAGACAAAAATTAAATTATTCTGAATAATGAGGATTCTTGATCAATCTTAGTTATATTACTAAAAATGGTGAGAGAGTGAAATTATGATTAATATTTTGATAGGAATTGTTAGTTTATCCCTAATAATTTGGTTTTACTTATTACTATTTAGAGGCAGATTTTGGTTAAGTAATCAACGAATTAATAGCAATCTTAAACCTTTAAATAACTATCCTTCTGTTTGTGCTATTATTCCGGCACGCAACGAAGCTGATGTTTTACCCATTAGTTTGAAATCTCTTTTAAATCAGACTTACACAGGAGAATTTTCCCTTATTTTAGTCGATGATCAAAGTGATGATGACACGGGAAAAGTTGCCCAAGAAATTGCCAAAAATTGCCACAAATCTGAACAATTACAAGTGATTTCAGGACAACCGTTAGCTTCTGGTTGGTCAGGAAAATTATGGGCAATGAAACAAGGAATTGAACAAGCTAAAAAACGACAGCATCCACCCGATTATCTGCTATTAACCGATGCTGATATTGAACATCATAACACCAATTTACAAGAATTAGTGAATCAGACGGAAAAAGAAAACTTAGCCCTGACTTCTCTCATGGTTAAGCTGAGATGTGACAGTTTTTGGGAACAATTTTTAATCCCTGCTTTTGTCTATTTCTTTGAAAAATTATATCCTTTTTCTTGGGTCAATAATCCTCAAAATAAAATGGCAGCAGCAGCAGGAGGCTGTATTTTAATTCGTCGTCAGATTTTAGAAGAAATTGGTGGAATAGATGTAGTCAAACAAGCCTTAATTGATGATTGTTCTTTAGCAGCAGCAGTCAAAGCAAAGTTACAAGAAAATAGGAAAAGTATCAATCAAGGAATCTGGTTAGGCTTAAGTGAAAAAACCCTCAGTTTAAGACCTTATGATAGTTTAGATTCTATTTGGAATATGGTGGCAAGAACAGCTTATACACAGTTAAATTATTCCCCCTTATTATTGACAGGAACCTTAGTAGGATTAACCTTAGTTTATTTAGTTGCCCCCATTGGTTTGCTGATAGGATTAATCATTCACAATCCAGTTATTACTATTTTAGGAGGAATTACCTGGTTATTAATGACTATTTCTTATCTTCCTACCCTAAAATTGTATCAATGTTCTCCTCTCTGGGGATTCACTCTGCCTCTTATTGGTCTTTTATATGGTTTAATGACAATAGACTCTGCTTGGCGACATTGGCGCGGAAAAGGAGGCGGTTGGAAAGGACGAGTTTATGTCAATTCTTAACAGAAATAATCTGTTAATTTTTTTGAATTGTCCTAGCATTTTATGCTTGTTTGTTGTACGTAAAGCATTAATTTTTGACCATTAATTTTGAAAAAATAGGGAGATGTTTTGCTGTTAGGGTAGAATTAGAAGCAGTGTGATGATTGTCTAAAGTTGAGAAATTATCAATCTGTCCTCGCAACTATAAACTCCATCAAACTATAGAGATTACGATGGTTGAATCTATTATTGATGCTATTAACAGGGAAAATTATGAAGAAGCATCCCAACTGCTTCAACAGTTACAGCAACAAGAACCCGATAATATCTGGATTCCCTTTTATCAAGCGCGTTTAGCCGAAGCACAGGGAGATGTAACCTTTGCCAATGAACGTTATCGAGAACTATTACCCAACACCGTTAATCCCAAGCTCAAGAGGCAAATTCGTCAAGGGATTGAACGAATTAACCAACAAGAAGTCAAAGAGCGTCAAACGGCTTTAAACCGGGCAATGGAAGAAAGCGGGGCCTTGGAAATGGGGGTGTTAGTGCTGGAAGCCATTCCTAATGAGTTAAAAAAGACAGCAGCCCAAAAATTCGGGGAAATTATGGAAATTGACCCTTATACCGCGAGATTACAACTCCCTAGTCGTTCCTGGCGATTATACCGTACTGGGGCTATTGGTCGGCTAAAATTTCAAGCAGAGCAACTGCAAAAAGCTGAAATTCCTTGTTTCACCGCCTTAGTTCGACAGATTAATGCCCTTAAGGTTTATCCTGTTCTCTATATTGAATCAGTAGAACCCAAAGTTACCGTCGTCTACGAACCCCATAAAGGACAACGGGATATTCTTACCTTTGAATGGTCACAAGTCAGACAACGGGTAAGCGGGTTACTCCCGATTTTTGAAGAATGTGTAGATGTTGGTTTGAGGGGACAGATCAAACGGACCATAGAAACCTTAGATTATGCAAAAATCTGCGATCTGCATCTTCCCCAAAAGCGAACTATCATTCGTTTGTGTGATCAAAACTATCGTTTCCTAGAAGGAAAAGCTTTCTCTGATAAGCAAAAAGCTAAAGATGGTCAAGGAACCATGAAGAAAAGTTGGCAACATATTACGGATTTTATTGTCAAAAAAACCCCCAATCTTCCGACTTATTCAGAGTTTACTCCCTTTGGCGAATCAGCCATTGATTTTCAAGAGTTACTGAGACTTATTAACCCTCACATTGACCTTTTGCGTCGGGAAGATACCCCTTGGGATGCTGCTTTTCATTTGTATAGTAGCCTCGCTTTTATTAAAGATTAGTATTTCATTCCAATTTCATATTTCTTTGTCATGGTAGGAGAAAGAAATCTCTAATTTCCAAAGTCTTTGATTTAAGCATGAAGGAAGCAAACAAGCCAACAGATACGGTTTTTGAAGGAGTTGAGCCTATTGGAAGGTTTTCCGAACAGCTATCGTCGTTAGACCCCTTCTCATCAACTGGGATGCTAACGATAGGAACGACTGTTATTATGGGGGTTCTCCTTATCCGTAATACCCCGTTAAAGCGTTTATTTCCAGGAAAGATATTAGGGAGTCTTATTAGTAAGAAAACCCTTGGATTAGGTGTTTTTATGGCGTTGACAGGGGGTATTCTTCTAATTACCAATCAATTAAAACCCGCATCTTCTACCATGGATCATAGTGGCCATGGTGATATGTCCCACGATGAAATGATGGCGGTGGATGGTTCGTTTAACCCCACTCCTGTTACTGTAGAAGTGGTTAAACCTCAATTATTACAAGCTACAGTCCAATACACCGGAACCATTGAACCCTATCAGGTGGTTACGGTTTATCCTAGGGTTGCTGGACAATTAACCAATTATTCCGTTTATCCTGGCGATCGCATCACCATCGGTCAAACTTTAGCCCAAGTTAGTGCAACTGAACTGTTTACCCAGGTAGCCGAAGCGCAAGCAGAAACAGACACCATGCGAACAGCGTTAGAAATCAGTAAAATTGAGATATTAGAACAGAAAAATAGTATCAAACAAATAGAAGCCGATTTAGGTTACTTAAATAAGAAATTAGAAAGATTTGCCATGTTAGTGTCTGAAGGGGCGATCGCTCAAGATGATTATGATGTAGTAGAAAGCGAAGTGCAAGCAAAACAGGCGATGTTATCGGAAGCTAAGGTTAAAATAGCCCGTTTAGAAGCAAAAGTTATCAATGATCAAGCTAAAGTCCAACAAGCTAAAGCTAAAGTGGCGACAACTTCCGTTATGTCCAGTTACACCCAAATAGAAGCCCCCGTTACCGGTATTGTCCAAGAGAGAATGGTCGATCCGGGGATGGTGGTACAACCTGGGATGGGAATTTTGAAAATAGGCGATTATAGTCGTATTCGTTTACAAGCCAATGTAGCACAACACGATGCTACTAAAATACGCATCGGAACCCCTATTATTGCCAAAATTCCTGGGACAAGCCTAACTATTAATGGTCAAGTGAGTAGTATTTTTCCCCAAAGCAACAGTCAAACCCGTACCGTTACCGTCGAAGCAGTGGTTAACAACCCTGGAGGTGAGTTGCGATCGGGCCAGTTTGTGGAAATGGAGTTGATCACCCAACGTCAACCCAATGCTTTAACCGTCCCCTCCTCTGCTGTAGTGACGTTTGAAGACAACCCTGCGGTGTGGGTGGTTAATGGAGACACAGCGACTCGAAAATTAGTTACATTAGGGATGATTAGTGGTAATAATATTCAGGTTTTGCGGGGACTACAACCAGGAGATGCAGTCATTACTACAGGACATCATAAACTAATAGAAAATGCTGCGGTAACAGTAGTTAACCACGGGAATAATACCTTAATTTCAAGTAATATTAGAAACAATAAAAATAACGTTAGTATTAACTTAGTCAGTCCTTCAGAAGTTAAGATTGGAGATGCCGAATTTATCTTTGAAGTTGTTGATAGGAAAAACAAGAAAATTTTATCAATTAATGAATTAGAGATTAAAGCCACCATGCCGATGAAAAATATGGCTCCCATGACCGCAAAAGTTGAGGTCAAACCTGAGTTAGAAATAGGTGAGTTTAAAGCAGAAACATTTTTAGGGATGAAAGGGAAATGGATTATTTCTGTTGATATTAAGGACAAAACTTATCAAGGCAAAAAAGAATTTGAGATTTTAGTTAAATAGTTTGATATTGATAACAATCAATATCAAACTATTGAATTTTTAGACCATTTATGCTAGAAATATATACGATATAAATCAATCGTATTTTGTATAAAATAAAGGAGGAAAATCATGAAAAAAATCATCACTTTAATCCTTCCTATTAGTTTATTGTAGGGTGGGCAAAGTTAGAATGTAACTAAATTAATCTAGAATATAGATATGTTGCCCACCGAATAATATTTAAGAATAATGGTGGGCAATGATTGTCAGTTAATATTAAATCAAATAAATCACCCCATTTGCCCACCCTACTCGCCGACTTGATTAATAATATCAGAAAAATCTGGTATTTTGGGTGACTTACCTTGACAACAACATCCCCATTTTGAAGAATAAAAACCTCCTTTTACCCATTGATGAAAACTGGAATATTCCCAATTATGGGGACAAGAAACTAATCCATGTTTAACAGGATTATAATGAATGTAATCTAAATGAGTTTCTAAATCTTTTTCATCCCTAATAGTATGTTCCCAAAAACGTCTTTGCCATACATTACTTTCTCTATGTTTGCGTCGTGACTCAGGAATATGATTTACTGATCTTAACTGTCTGCCAATGGAACGAGTAAATAGGGTTTGCTGAATAAGTTACTCAAAAATTTATGCCACTTTTGACCAAGAATTTCCTGACAAATCAATAAGTTTCAGCACAGAAAAATCTTTTAAACTATAATCAAAATTAATGAGAAGCTGAT
>JASJBX010000176.1 GCA_030066295.1 Crocosphaera sp. | reverse complement strand
CGGTAAAGGATTGGGGACTTCGACATTAGATTGAACAGTTATTACAACGTACCATTTTGTCCCTCTAGCCCTTGATAATACCCTGACTTGTTTGATTACAAAACCTTCTGGAATAGGTCTATGAAGTTCAATTAAAACTGAGCCTATTTTGGGAAGTTTTATCTGATAACCAGTTAACGGATTATCTTTAAATTGAGGAAACAAAAATGAACGTAGCTGTCCATATTTTTTAAATCTTGGAAACCCGAAACCACGTTTTTTAAATGCTTCCCAAGTGTTGTGCATCCTTTTGACTACATCTTGAGTTACTTGAGAATGAACTGCCTTAAACCAAGGATTTTCTTTTTTCCATTGAGTTAATTGGCGTTTTTGTTCAAGGTAACTTGGAAACGGTAGAGCGGCTGGCACAATATATTCTTGTTTTAATGAACACCTATCAATAGGGCATTTCTTCCCATTCAACCAAGTTTTTAAATCTCGCAAACAACGATTATAAAGTCGTCGGCAAGTCTCTAACCAATCAAGCATCATTGCTTCGGAGGCAGCACTTGGATAAATTCGATAAGTCATGTTCATCGTTACCATCAAGCTATTTTAGCACAACTTTATAGATGCACTAGAATTATCTGATAGGTGCTGTCCCGACTTCCATCCCACGCTGATTTGTAGGTGTTTTTTTGGGAAAATACAGCGTGGGGCTTCTCGTCGGGTAAGCTAAACATAACCATCGTAGGGAGTTCTTAAGATTTTTTTCATAGAATTGTCAGAGATTAGCTGGCAAACCCCCTCAAACCCCGAAATCATGGGGGTTAGAGACAACCCCTCACCAGGTTGACCCGAAAAATCTTTGATAAATTATGAGACAGGATGTGTCAAATTGTAAATTTTTTGCTAATAATAGTCTAAAGATAGCGAAAAGCTCAGTTTCCCTCAAACAAAGAAATTACCTGAAGTTAGGGCGAAAACTGTGCTAGTTTAAGAAATGTTAATGATCCCCTAGCTTGAATCCCAAAGTTAGTGATCGGATCTAACATCGCTTACCGCGCCCTTTGGGCAAAGGCAAAAGGCAAAAAGCAAAAGGCAAAAGTAAACAATAAGCCCAAATTAGGGTAAAAGCCTCTTCATGAATGAAGAGGAAAGACCAAAACAATCATGGATTGAATCCTCTTACTTGAGGAAAAGGTAAAACTTTTGACTTTTGACTTCTAACTTTTGACTTGTGAACAAAAGAGCCGACTCAGTCAAACTGATAGGCGTTCTCTAGGTCGCACCCTATATAAGAAAATGGGACAATATGACCTAAACTAGATAACACAAACGTTAAGAAATCTTGCCATTGATTTCAGTTAAGCAAGAGGATTGGATTCTATGACTATTGCAGTCGGACGCGCACCAGAAAGAGGATGGTTTGATGTCCTCGATGACTGGTTAAAACGCGATCGCTTTGTTTTCGTTGGTTGGTCTGGGTTATTACTCTTTCCCTGTGCCTACCTCGCTCTCGGTGGCTGGTTGACCGGTACCACCTTTGTTACCTCCTGGTACACCCACGGCCTAGCTAGTTCCTACCTAGAAGGATGTAACTTCCTCACCGTAGCGGTTTCTTCCCCCGCTAACGCCTTCGGACACTCCTTATTGTTCCTCTGGGGACCCGAAGCTCAAGGAGACTTCACCCGTTGGTGTCAAATCGGTGGATTATGGACTTTTACCGCTCTTCACGGTGCTTTTGGACTGATTGGTTTCATGCTTCGTCAGTTTGAAATCGCCCGTCTGGTGGGTATTCGTCCCTACAACGCCATTGCTTTCTCTGCGCCTATTGCGGTGTTCGTCAGTGTCTTCCTGATGTACCCCCTAGGACAGTCTGGCTGGTTCTTTGGACCTAGCTTTGGCGTAGCCGGAATTTTCCGTTTCATTCTCTTCCTACAAGGGTTCCACAACTGGACACTCAACCCCTTCCACATGATGGGAGTAGCGGGTGTTCTCGGTGGTGCGCTACTCTGTGCCATTCACGGTGCAACGGTAGAAAACACCCTCTTTGAAGATGGTGAGCAAGCGAACACCTTCCGTGCGTTTGAGCCTACCCAAGCAGAAGAAACCTATTCTATGGTGACTGCAAACCGTTTCTGGTCTCAGATTTTCGGAATTGCTTTCTCCAACAAGCGTTGGTTACACTTCTTCATGTTATTCGTCCCCGTCACCGGGTTATGGATGAGTGCAGTGGGTATCGTTGGTTTAGCTTTAAACCTACGAGCTTATGACTTTGTCTCTCAAGAATTACGGGCAGCAGAAGATCCCGAATTTGAGACATTCTACACCAAAAACATTTTATTAAACGAAGGTCTCAGAGCTTGGATGGCTCCCCAAGACCAACCCCACCAAAACTTTGTATTCCCTGAGGAGGTACTCCCCCGTGGTAACGCTCTCTAATGTTGTCAGCGGTCGTGACCTGGAGTCCACCGGTTTCGCGTGGTGGTCAGGCAACGCTCGTCTGATCAACCTTTCCGGTAAGCTCTTAGGCGCTCACGTCGCTCACGCTGGTTTAATCGTATTCTGGGCCGGTGCAATGACACTGTTTGAAACCGCCCACTTTATCCCTGAAAAGCCCATGTACGAACAGGGCTTAATTCTCCTTCCCCATATCGCCACCCTCGGTTGGGGTGTTGGCCCTGCGGGTGAAGTGATTGATACCTTCCCCTTCTTCGTTGCGGGAGTATTACACTTAATCTCTTCTGCCGTTCTCGGTTTCGGTGGTATTTACCACGCCTTAAGAGGTCCTGAAACTTTAGAAGAGTATTCCAGTTTCTTCGGTTATGACTGGAAAGATAAGAACCAAATGACCAACATCATTGGTTATCACCTCATTCTCTTAGGATGTGGTGCGCTGCTGTTGGTGTTCAAAGCCATGTTCTTTGGCGGTGTCTATGACACTTGGGCTCCTGGTGGCGGAGATGTGCGTGTGATTACTAACCCTACCCTCAACCCCGCAATTATTTTCGGCTATCTGCTGAAAGCTCCTTTCGGGGGAGAAGGTTGGATTATTGGTGTGGACAACATGGAAGATATTATCGGCGGCCATATTTGGGTCGGCTTGATTTGTATCTTCGGTGGTATCTGGCACATCTTAACCAAGCCTTTCGGTTGGGCCCGTCGTGCGTTCATCTGGTCTGGTGAAGCTTACCTTTCCTACAGCTTAGGCGCGTTATCCTTAATGGGTTTCATCGCTTCTGTTATGGTTTGGTACAACAACACCGCTTATCCCAGTGAATTCTACGGTCCTACTGGTATGGAAGCGTCTCAGTCTCAAGCATTCACCTTCTTGGTGCGTGACCAAAGAATGGGGGCTAACATTGGGTCCGCTCAAGGTCCTACCGGCTTAGGTAAATACTTAATGCGTTCCCCCACTGGTGAAATCATCTTCGGTGGTGAAACCATGCGTTTCTGGGACTTCCGTGGTCCTTGGTTAGAGCCTTTACGTGGGCCTAACGGTTTAGATTTAGATAAGTTAAGAAACGACATTCAGCCTTGGCAAATTCGTCGCGCTGCTGAATATATGACCCATGCTCCTTTAGGGTCTTTAAACTCTGTGGGTGGCGTTATTACCGACGTTAACTCCTTTAACTATGTATCTCCCCGTGCATGGTTAGCAACTTCTCACTTTACTCTCGGTTTCTTCTTCCTCGTTGGTCACTTATGGCACGCTGGACGTGCGCGGGCGGCCGCTGCTGGATTTGAGAAAGGGATCGATCGTGAGAATGAACCCACACTATTCATGCCTGATCTTGACTAAGATTTAGGTTATAACATCTGAAGAACTCCTACTATTTTTAGTGGGGGTTCTTTTTTTTGCCTGGACAATTAAAGTCTTATAGTTGTTATCATATATTTTTTGCGAGAGATCGTAGGGTGGGCAACACAAAACAGTCACTTAATTAGTTTAAATTATTTATACTTTGCCCACCTTAGTCTGATACAATCTAAAGTTGATCTTAACTAAAATCAATAATAAGTTCACAATTAATGTTAATTGAATTCAGCGTAGGAAATTACAGATCATTTAAAGAGGTTGTTACTTTTAGTATGGTAGCTGCGGATCTTACTGCTGATAATAACATTATTCATGATGATAATCTTTTTACCGTTGATGATGATTTAAAGTTGCTTAAAAGTGCTGCTATTTATGGTGCAAATGCAAGCGGAAAAAGCAATCTAGCTAAAGCTTTAAATTTCATGAAATGGTTGATGATTAACTCATCTAGAGAGACTCAAAGCACCGATGATATAGATATAGAACCGTTTAAATTGAGTATTTTGACTGATGCGAAACCTTCTTTTTTTGAAATGGTTTTTAAATTAAATAAAGTCAAATATAGATATGGATTTGAGGTAACTAGAAAAAAAATAGTCTCAGAATGGTTATATTATGTTCCTAATGTAAGGGAAACAAAACTTTTTTATAGAGAAAAGGATAAAATAGAAGCAGTTAAAAAATTTAAAGCAAATAAGCTTGAAAAAATAACAAGACATAATGCTCTTTTTTTATCAGTATCTGCTCAGTTTAATGTTAGAATTTCAGAGGCAATTCTTAACTGGTTGAAAAATAGTTTAAATATTATTTCTGGGTTAAATAATAATTCATATCGATCATACTATTCTTATACAGTCCATTGTCTAATGGAAAATGAAAACAAAAATGAAATTATTAACTTGATCAAAAAGCTAGATTTAGGAATTGATGATATTAACATTAATAAAATAGATATTACTGAGGATGAACTTCCTGATGATATACCTCAAGAAATTAGACAAATGATTCTTAAACAGTCAGGAGGGAAAATAACCTCTATCAAGACAAAACATCGTAAATTTGACTTTCAAAATAAATTTATTTCCACTGAAACCTTTGATTTAGAAGATGAATCCGAGGGAACTAAGAAAGCTTTTGCTTTAGCTGGTCCACTTTTTGATACTTTAAAAAATAGTCAAACTTTAGTAATTGATGAATTCGATGCAAGATTACATCCTCTAATTAGTCATGCCATTCTTGAATTATTTAACTCTCATGAAACTAACCCTAATAATGCTCAATTAATTGTGATGACTCATGACACAAACTTACTCAGTCCTAAACTGTTTCGTCGAGATCAAATTTGGTTTACCGAAAAAGATCGATATGGTGCAACTGATTTATATTCCTTAGTAGAATATAATATTAGTAATGATGATCCTTTTGAAAATAATTATATTAAGGGTCGATATGGTGCAATACCCTATATTGGAGATTTAAGTCAACTAATTAATTCCAATGGCGAAAAATAAGAAAAATTCTAGGGGATATTCAGGAAGAAAAGTTAATACAAGAGAGGTTAAACAACGATTTTTAATTGTTTGTGGAGGGGAAGAAACAGAAAAAAAGTACTTTGACTGTTTTCGTGTTCCTGGTAATGTAATAAGAGTTAAAGGATTGAACAAAGATCCGGATACTTTAATAAATAAAACAATTGAATATCAACAACAAGATGAGTATGATCAGGTTTGGTGTGTTTTTGATAAAGATGATTTTCACAACTTTAACAGTACAATAAAGAAAGCTAAAAATGAAGATTTTAAGGTTGCTTATTCTAACGAAGCTTTTGAGTTATGGTATGTCTTACACTTTGCGTTTTTGAGTTCAGGTATTCCTCGAAAGGATTATATAAATAAGTTAAACAAATTATTAGGTAAAAGATACAAAAAAAATAGTGACACTATCTATGATGAGTTATTGGATAAACAAGAGACTGCTATAAGAAATGCAGAAAGTTTACTGAAACAGTATAATAAACCTAATCCTGCTCAAGATAATCCATCAACCACAGTACATTTATTAGTCAAAGCACTTAATCACCAGTATAGAAGATAACAAAAATATGTTTAATTATTCAACAATAAAAAAATCGTTTGATTGTTCCATTAACCAAATAAGCTTATTTAGTGTAGGTGGTTTTAGCACTGGCCAAAGTCAAAATTTCAAACATGATTTAAGTCTTTTCCTCAATTTCAACTAGACGATAAAATTCAACATTATTAATGTCTTTAAAAGAATGAATGAATTTTTCTTTATAACCTTTAGCTTCTAAAATATCCCCATCTTCTCCCCGTTGATGATTAGCATTGGGATCACCCTGAAGTAGATAAAGACAGTTGGTATTGAATTCTTCTGATTTTTCGAGATCCTTAATTTTCCATTTCCCTATATCTAATTTATTTTGAACAACATCTACCCCATATTGATGATATTGACTAGGAGACATTTTAGTAAAAAATGGAATCATTATATAAGAGTAACTACCATAAACATGATCACTATAAATAATACATTCATACGGAGCTTTATCCGCATATCTGATAGTTTCCCCCAAAGTTGATAACCAAACATCTGTGTGCCAACTGGGGTATTCAAACACATATCGCTGACAGTAAATAACTAAGTTAGCAAACATTACTGTTATAAGCAAAAATGTAATAACTTGTTTCCAAATACCTTTAAAAAAGTCGGTTATCTCACCAACCGCATAACCCGAAATAATGGCTAATAATGGAGTGACGACTAAAGTTCTAACAGCACTATCTGGAGAGATAAAAGCAGCAGGAATGGGATAGAGTATTAACCACCAATACAAAATCCATTTAGAAGGGGTTTTTTCCTTGAGTAGCAGTAATAACCCCAGCAAAAGTAAGGGTATTTGAAATGAGTAAACTCCCCCCATATTATTGATTCTATGACGAGGACTAGGGTCACCTTCAAAGAATAAAAACTTAGGACTAAAATAGGAAGAATAATCACTAAAAATTTTGTTGAAATCTGTTTGGATACCTACTGTATTGGCTCTCGCCATTCCTTCAGGGGATAATTGATAGATAAGTTGAGGGATAAACAGAATAGAAAAGGCAATTAAACCCCAAAATGTATAATATCTATTTTTCCATAAATGTTCCCAGTATATAATAACTAATCCTAGCATAAATAAGGGAATAAAAACCCTTGCAGAATTGTAGGTGTAGATACTAATAGCGAATAAAAAACTTGAAACAACCAACCATTTAGGGTGTTTAAAACTCTTGAAAAATAGAAACAAACTTAAGCAAAACAGACAGGGAACTAAAATCGCCCGAAACGTGACACGACTAAAATGAATGTGCCAAGGTAATATGGCTAAAAATAGAGCAGATAATAAACCAACTTTTTGATTAAAAATTTCTTTGGCTAAATGATAAACGATAAAAACGGTAAAACTTCCAATAATAGCAGAGGTAATTCTTGCCCCAAACGGGGTTAATCCGAATATTTTAATAAAAGGAACCATGAGGTACATATAGAGTCCTTCACGGTAATCATTTGCTGATTTAAAATACCAGGGTAAAAACTCTCCATATTGATCTTTTAAGGTATGGAGAATTGAATAAGCATCGTAAGCATTTGATGCTTCATCGGTAAAAAAACCATTAGGAATGTTTCCTAAAAATAGTACCCTTAAAAGGAAAGTCAGAATTAAGATAATAACCAAAAAGAAACCAGGAGATTTTTTAAGTATTAGCATTCTTTGAACAAATATTTTTTTAAAATTTGAGTTATAAAAAGGGTAGTAATTGGGTTATTTTAAAATCCTTCTCCCTTGACATCGTTCTTCAATAACGTCTGGTAGATTAAATTCAGCCATAACAGAGTATTCATAAGGAGGATGGAAATAAGAGGTATATAGGAAGGGATGAGGTGCTTTTCCGACAATACAAACCTTTTCTCCGTCTTTTATGCTTCTAAGCATATCTTGATCGATGATATCGGTTCTTTGCGCTTGTTTATCGAAAGATGCAAATTCAGGAATAGTAAAAAAGTAGCGAGTTTTGGTGATAAAAATAACCATAAAAACGGCAGCAACTAAACCTAAATTTCTAGGATTAATAAATTTTTGAGAGGGTTTTTGTTGAACAAGACGATAGGTTAAATAACCGTTCAAACTGACAAAAACCATCATCCAGTACATATAGTATCTCAGTTCATAAGCTTGAGGTAATAAGGGAGTAAATAAGGTCATTAAACCCATAACAATTGCAGCTACTCGGGACTCAATGTCAAAGTTTTTCCAACATAAATAAACAAATAATAGAAGGTTAAAAATAACATAACCCCCAAAGTATCCACCTAAACCAAATCTTTCTTCATCCCAAGAAATAAAGTCCATTCCTAACGTCCAAGGCCAAGGTCTTCGACTATCAAAAGCATCAATTTCCAACACCGACCTTCCCCAACGTAAATGACGGGGAAGCTTCTTAAGATTTTCGTGCATAAAGCTAGGGGGTGCTTCATTATGATTAAGAACAAGACCCGCAATTTCTACTTTAACAGGATAAAATGGGTTAGCATAGATAACTATGTTTTTGATGGGTGTAATAAAGATAATAAGGCTTGCTAGGGAACAGAGTAATAAGGTTTTCGACAATTGAATGAATCTATCTTGACTATTAACATTCTCTTTCCAGGTTTGAAGAATAATTTTCAGTAAAACGAAACATAAAATCAAGAAAACCACGGGGATTAACTGAAATTTCATGTTAGCTGCCATAGCTGCTGAAATGAAAATAATTGCCCCAGTTTGTTTATTAAATTTATCCTTATTAGTGTATAAAAAGTAAGTAGTTATTATGAGAATAGAAATACAAACATTACCGGGCAAATCAATATAGCTTCTCGCTGCGTGCATATGAACCATTGGTATAGCTAATAGTGAAAGAGAAGCTAAATAGAAAGGTATTTTGACATAAAATTTGAGATAGGCAATAAACGCTAATAAACTAAAATAGCACAATAAATTAGTGGCTTCTGGTCGCTGAAAAACAGTCCAGAAAAACCCCTGTAACCAATTAGCCAGTAAGGGAAATCCTTGAAAACGATGCTCAATATTTTTTTCAAAGGCGAATTGTTCTGGAGAAATAATGCCCCAAATTCTAGCAGCAAATGGGATGTGATACATAAACGCATCACCGCCATAATTAGCATCAAAAAAGCTAATTAAAAAGATGGAGGTTAAAACTAATGTGGATAAGATAGTCAAAACTGTTGTTATCTTAACCAGGGATAAAATTGAGACTACTTGATGGGAGAATTGCTTAACAATGGTGAGGCGACTATTAACTTGTAAATCAATTCCCTTTAAGTAGTTAAAACTCAGGAGGAAAATTCCTAAAATACCTAAGCTGATTCTTAGGGTTCTTAATGGGGTGGAAGCAATATAACCAAAATAACCAACCATCCCCAACATTAGGGTAGTAGCAAGACAGCTCATTCCCCAAATTAACAAGGGTTGACTGGTGAGTTTGTAAAGATTAGGAAAATTTTTTAAGCTAGAATGATTGGTGTAGGAAAGAAACACAAATCCTAATAAAACGAGTCCTAGCAAGAAGCTAATAATTGGGGTAAGCATAATGTTAAACTAATTTTTTATTATTGCAAGACTATCATCTTAGAAATAGAGATTGGTGTCAGTATTTTTAAAGTCTGTAATTTCGGTAATTTTTGCTCCTTGAACCGAAAGAGTTTCATCAAAGGTTTCGTTAAGAAAATCGAAATACAGATCAATTTTTGCAGTTTCTGAAAGATGAATTACCCAGTCTCGATAACTGGAAGCCAATAAATTACTGTAAGCGTGATAGCGGAAGATAGGTTTGTCGCCTATTTGAACCCCACAGGTTAAGTCATTGTCCGTTCCTTCTGCTGTGAAAATAACATCGATTAAGTAACGTCCTCTATCCAAAATCAAAGGGGTTTTTAAACCAATCGATTCCTTGTCTTTCTGTTGAAAATCCGATGCGTCTAAAGTGGTGACTTCCTGAAATCCAAAGGGGGGATTATAGGGGACTTCTGATAAACGTTCTTGATGAATGTAAAGATTATTGCGAATACCCACCCCTGGAGGATAGTCTTGGGCATTTTCAATGGTTTGATAGGTGTTCAAATCAATGGAGATATACCCTTTTTCTAGTAAGAAATCTAAACAGCGTGTATCTTCTGGCTGAGTTTCTAAAATTAAATGAGGTTTAGCAGATTCAATGGTTTTGCTCATCCCTTTAATGGCATCAAATTCAGCCCCTTCGATGTCCATTTTGACTAGATTAGGGACTAATTTAGTATGGTTAACAAAATCATCTAAAGCAATGGTTGAAACCTCATATCCTTGGGTTCCTGTGGATTGTTCTGCGTAGATACTATCGTTAAGATGACTGCCTAAATAAATGGGAACTTTACTGTAGGATTTGTAATAAACGGCAGCGTGGAATAACTGCACATTACTACACCCACTCAGAACGATATTTCTCTGACATTTATCGACAATGCGGGGACTTGCTTCAAAGGAACACACCACTCCTTTGGGTCCCACCATCCGCGACATAACGGTGGTTAAACCGCCGAAGTTGGCTCCTACATCAAAAACCACATCTCCAGGACAACACAAGTCTCTTAAGGCTAATTGTACAGGAGGCTCCCAAAAGTTACCTTGATACCAAGGAGAAATACCATAGAGACGGACTTCTTCCAGCTTTTGATTGAGTCCTAATTGTTGGTCAATCTCTGGTGCTAAGCCTTTACTCAGTTTGGCTTTCAACCATTCCTTTAGTTGTTTCATGATTCAGATTTCTCCACTTTGGTTAACCATAAAAATGCGTGTTGTTCGTGACGATTATCGTTGAAAATTCGATAATCTGGCTTTAAGCCTAAACTTTTTTCTTCATCCCAGGTAGCTAAATGTTCTTGTTGGATTTGTTTTGCTAAATTACGAGTTTGCAGAACTTTTCCAAAGGGAGAAAAGCGAGATAGTTTAGGCATCCAATCTAAAGAACGATAAGCTTGTAATAAGGTTTCAATTCCTTTGAAATATTGTAAAACTTTCGATTGGGGATTTATTTCTTTCAGGTACAAACTGAGATTATAAGCGTACTCTAAATCGCTACTGGTATGACCACAATAGGATTTACGATAGGCCAAGGAAAGGTAAATTAATTGTTCTAATTCCTCCACACTGCGATTAGCAAAAGCATAGCGAACACCGGCTAAACTGCGATGAACATACCAAGCTCTCATATCCTCAATTTCAGCAGCCGGACTTTGGGTGGTTCTTTCGTCGGGATAATTCCAGAAAACCCCTAAGGTTCTATCAATAACTTTACTTTTTATGTGGGGTAATACCCGACTCTTAAATTCCGTATCTCCTGCCCCTCGAAATGTGCCATCATAGTAGCCAAAACGATCATGAATTGAACGACGATATAAGGCTCCAACCCAAGATAAATAACAGGTTTCTAGATAAACTAAATCCTGCTGATACGGGGTGCGATTGTAAGGCATAATATCGTTGACCCAGTTACCTTTTTTATCTACATTGGTCACTAAACTATGACCAATTGCCCAATCGATATCTGGGTTCTCATCTAACTCATTGGCTAAGGTTTCTAAGGCATCGGGTAAGATGGTTTCATCCACACCCAAGAAGGATAAATAAGGAGATTTGGCTAAAGAAATACCTCGATTCCAGGCAGTTTGAATGGTTTCTCTAGCTTGGGAACGGACGTATAAAATGGGTAAGTTTAAGTCGGGGGCGAGTTGTTTAAATACCTCGTATTCATCCCCAGGAGAACCACTATCAACTAAGATGATTTCCCCATCTCCTGACTGCATTAAGGTTTGATGTTGTAGGGTTGTCAGGAATAAGGGGAGTTTCTCGGCAGCGTTGTACAAAGAAACAATGACACTAACGCGATATTCAGATTTGTCCCGACGATCATCAACGATCTCGTAGTCCCATTCTGAGTTGTGTAAATTATCTTGACGGGCTTTTTCGATGAAATCGTAACATCTTTCTTCCCGTTGCCCCGTTTTTCCGTACATGGCATTGATTACCTCGGACTCACGGGTAAATCCTTTTTCTTGCAATACTCTGAGGACATAGGGAAGATCCCCGAAGCGATCGCCGTCTAACAGTCTTAACCCCCGTAACTTATAGGTGGCCGCCACTAACTCGTTGCCCCGTAGTTCTTCTAAACGGGAAATTTCTCGCCAAGCCCGCACTCGGTCGATACGATAGCCATTTTTTAGCTTATCACGCCATCCTTGTTCGTCTGACCCGAACGCTGAAGCTAGTTTCCAGCATTCTTTCACTTTGTTGCCTAAATCTTTTTGATTCAGTTCTGACGCATTGAAAGTATATTTATAGCGTTCAAATAGTTGGGGAGACTTCAACGTTTGGGCAGTTTTTGTTTCCTCTAGGGGTCGTTTCAGTTTATCTTTTGTTTCTAATAAGGTCTTTTTCAGTTGTTTATACGTCGGTTTAAGTTGGCCCTTAATTTGTTTCTTGGCTACTTTAACCCCAGGAAGTTTCGATAAACTAAAACCCGTTTGACAAGATTCCCAATAAGAGAATAATTGACTGTACCATTGGGCTAGTTCTTCTTGGGTTTCTAGATGAGAAGCCGTCGAACAATTATAGATATCTTCTAAAGTGGGATCGGTTACCTCTAAATTAGCTTGTGATAATTGATTGACTAAATTTTCCCGATAGTCTTCGTAGTTATCTAAAACGTTTTGAATATCAGGAAGACAAGCATAAATATCATCAATATCAATGGTTATAAAGGGAACCTCGGGAAAGGTTTCTTCTAGAAAACGACAAACCCCTGCCCCATTTCCTATTGCTGTTGGACAACCTGAAAATAGAGATTCTAGGGCTAATAAGTTTAATGTATCGTATCGAGAGGGTAGGACAGTTAAGGATTTATTGGCAAATAATTCACTTAATTCTTCCCGTTTCATGGGAGGACACATCACCAGATTACTCCGACGATGTTGCATCATTTGTTGCAGATAAGTTTGAGAAGATTTTGTGTTGTTATAGTTATAGCTATGGGGACCAATAATTTGCGCTCGACTATAGCTATTTTCTGGCAACCACCACACTAAATCAATGAAAATATCGGGACCTTTTCGTTTTTCCGTTCGCCCAATAAAGTTAACACTTGGAGAATTAACTGAGGGCAAACATTGAGTCGGTCGTGGCAAATCAAAGAAGTGTAGAGGATTATAATAATAACTGTCAAATTCTCTGATATCTTCTTGCCATTCGTCGAGATAACTTTTACTAATTCCGTAGCGAATATCTACCACTTTATACTGCATTTTTTCCTGCAAATCAAGGGGGATATTCGCCTGTCCCCAATCAAACCAATCTAAGCTAAGGGTTTTCGATATTTTACCGTGCATTGATAAAGCAATACGGTTAAATGTAACCCCATATTGTTTAAAAGCCGGTCGTAAAAAGATGCCCCATTGTTCATAATCTGGGACATCAATGATATCAAATTGTTGATTTTTTGCCGAGGCTGCAATGTTACTGGCCATGGCAAAAGCTCGTTCTACCCATTTAGGGGGGGTGACTTCAAAAAAGTTTTTAAAGTCACTGATTAAAAATTGTTCTTCATAAGGAATGGCCTTTGCATTCGCGGGTCTAGGGGTATCTAAAGGTTCTTTTTCTGCAATATAGTAGAACTCAATTTGAGGATTTTTTTTAATAATACTGCGGTAAAA
This sequence comes from Crocosphaera sp., assembly GCA_030066295.1. Classification (GTDB taxonomy): domain Bacteria; phylum Cyanobacteriota; class Cyanobacteriia; order Cyanobacteriales; family Microcystaceae; genus Crocosphaera. The sequence goes on along the minus strand of JASJBX010000176.1, from coordinate 159 downwards.
GGTTTGACCACCGCCAACCTTACTAAATAAATCGAAATCAGCAATCAGGACTTTCATAAGATACTAATTAATCACTTTAATCACTTTTTTATAGTTTCGCCTTGGTTGACAGAATCAATTAATTCTTGGGTTAAGGCTAATGATGGCATCCGTAAAATA
>JASJBX010000026.1 GCA_030066295.1 Crocosphaera sp. | reverse complement strand
ATTCCTGGCCATGGTGGTATTTTAGATCGAACGGATAGTTATGTTTTTACTGCCCCTTTAGTCTATTATTTTGTGACCTTATTCTTACCTTTATTGCAGTAGAAAGACATAATTATTTACTGTACATTTTGCCAACCAACCACCTCTAAGGGGTTTCGTCCTGCTGTTGTAATGTTGAATTGTTTTCCGTTAGAATCGGTAAAAGTGAATAGGCAAAACCCGACACCGGTTCCGGAACAAGCATCTACTTCAGGATAATTATTACAAATTTCCTGCATAAATTGATTCTTACATATTCATTGTACATATTTAATTTACAAGATACTGCATTCAAAGCCCACCCTAACGGGTAGCAAGTATTAATAACTATTGCGATTAAGTAATAGATTAAAAAAATCTCCCTTCATTTTAAGGGAGAAAGCTAATAATATTAACCAGTAATTCAACCAATTTTCTCAGTTGTTTTAGAGGCTTTTAATTTGCGTTTTAGGGTTGCACTGGCACCAAAGGTTCCGAGAGCAAGAAGACTGAATACAGAAGAAGGTTCGGGAATAGTTCCATGTTGATGTTGTTGAATGTCTTGGCTAGTTTGTCCTGTTATGTTACCAGTATATTCAACAAAAGCTTGGCTAAAAATATTGAAGTCATCTAATAATTCAATGTCAAGATCAAATTCACGACTTTCTCCCATTGGTAGTATAAATGGAGACTCTAATAAATCCATAAAATCAGTTAAGTCAGGATTATCCAGATCAAAACCTCCTAAATCAATTTGAGAATTATTTAAACGGACAGCAATTTTATTAATGGTCACATCTTCTAACGAATCATTAAAAAGAGTGTAGATTCCTGGTGAGTTTGATGAAAAAGAAAAGCCTAGTAAAGTACCATCCCATGTTGGTGAGGAGGTTGTTCCATCTGTATAGTTATATTTCACATTAGATTTTCTCATTTCATTTTTTCTTTTGGCTTTAGCTGTCGTTTTTAGCTCTACAACTATATCTTTTTGTTCAGTCAAATCTACACTAAACATTACCATACATTCAAATTCATTGAGTTTTGGTTTTCCAGCAGTGTCTTTAGCTGGTTCACAAATATTCATATCATTGTTAACAGTTACTCCATCAACTTTTACATCTGCCATTGCATTCGCACCATTGATCATTTCATTCGCACCTTGCTGAGAGATGGTATAAGTTATCTTATATTTTTTCAGTCCAACCATAGTACGATTAGCTGGAATTGTTAGTTTACCTTTTTCTTCAACTTCTATGCCATTTATATGCTTCGAGATATTTGAATTATTGATTTTTGTAACTTCATTTTTATCACTTCGTCTATCACCTGATGTACTTCCATCTTCACATCCTCCAAACATCGGAGGATTCATTGTATCAAGACAAGTATAAATAACGCTTGATGTAGGCATCATGAAATTAATATTACCTGTCATATAAGCACTTCTGTTTTCCGCTTTAATAGCCTCATAATCAGGATCAGTAGGATCTATAAATTTAGGATCTAGAGGATCTGAATATCCTAAAAACATTAAATCTTTAACATTCCAGTTTTTTGAATCAAAAGTTGCATTAGTTACAGGAATCGCTTTTGAGTACCAATCAGAATAGCCAGCGCATTCAGCCGTTTGCATAAATTTAATAAAACTTTTTTTAGGATCGACTTTATAGGTATTTCCCTCTTTTATTTTTTCTAAACTATATGTTCCTCTGCCAGAGGCAACTGAACAATATTCGCTAGTAGCCATCATATCAAATGAACCATTAATGGTTATTGCTGTTGCAAAATTTTGATCTCCTAGTAACAAAGATGTTGTAAATAAACCGAATATTAAATATGATGTAGATTTGAAAATCATTTTTTAAGATATCCTCAATAAAAGTAACTTCCTCAAACAGTAAATTCTCTCATTTTTTTCTTCAAGCCCCAAAAAGCCATATAAAGCTAGATTTCTTCGTTTTAAGATAAATTAAGTAAATATAAAAACATTCTAAAGAAAAACCAAGCCTGATTATGCAAGGTAAGGTAAGATAAAAGCCAATCAATTTAAACTATAAATACAGGTTATGAACGTATATGACATTCAATCCCTGATTTCAACCGTAGATAAACTTATTTTCTCACACACAGGGGAACATTTAGATGATCTCGAAACAGCTATATTAGAAGGAACTTTTGACCATCAAAAATATGCAGATATCGCTAACAATATTCATCGTTCTGAGAAATATGTTAAGGATATGGCAGCACAGTTATGGAGAAAAGTGTCGAATGCTTTAGGGGAAGAAGTTAATAAGTCTAATATAAAATCAAGTTTACAAAGATATTATTATTATAATTTTTATAATTCTTCTGTTATCAATACTAGAACTATTAATAAAAGTCATATTTGTACAGGTTTATCAGATAATGATAGTCAACTAGATAAAATTAAACTAGAAGCGAAACTAGAAGCTGTACCCGAATTAATAAAAGAAGGTTTAACAATAGAAAAAATAGCTAAAATATTAAAGCTTCCCTTAGAAATTGTAGAAAAAGAAGTTAGTAAATTTAATTAATTAAACATCAATTTAATAACAAAACTATAATGATTTTCTTTATCTTTATTCTTATTCTATGTTATAATGAAACTAGGTTTATTAACAGTTTTTCCCTTAAAACTTTTTCAAACTAATTCAACTATCAATAACTCATCATGACTGAATCTGAACAATTAGCAGAAATTAAGGAATTAATTGAGACAAAACTCGATCATCTTGAAGCTAAAACTGATGATATTAACCAGAGACTAAAGGAGTTTGATATTCGTATCGAAACTTATCAAAAATCGTCCCAACAGGTAGTTAATTTAGCTTTTAGTTTAATTATTGCAACAGCCCCAGCTATTGTTATTCCTGCGGTTTTCGCGAGGTAAAAGAATAGTACAATTTAAGCAAGATATGGACTACCATGAGATTTAGATTAGATTATTCTGTAGTAATCGTTTTATTTATGTCAAATTGTATGGGATTTTGAAAGTGATCTAAATTTAAAGGTGTATTCTGTATTAATTGACTAATGCCTAAAATAGAAAATCCTAATAAGTTACCTTTATCATCTACTTTTTCCATAATAGCATCGTTATTTGTTTCTCTCATATAACCTGCTTGATCAGAAAATAAGACTTCTAAAAAATCCCCTTCTTTGTCGTAGTAAATTGTTGTTTTTGTTGCCACACTAATTATCAATTATATATGAGTAAGGTGGGCATTGCCCACCCTACGGAGTCAACCTAACCCTTTTCAACTTCTGCAACCATTAACAAGGTTTTCAACACAGAATCAGGGTTTAAACTCATGGAATCAATTCCCAATTCTACTAAGAATTTAGCAAACTCTGGGTAATCACTCGGCGCTTGACCACAAATACCAATTTTACGGCCTTTTTTCTTAGCGGTTTCTATGGCTAATTTAACCATTCGTTTTACCCCTTCGTTGCGTTCATCGAACAACTGAGCAACTAAGGCAGAGTCCCGATCCAATCCTAACGTAAGTTGAGTTAAATCATTAGAACCGATGGAAAAACCATCAAACACTTCTGCAAATTGATCCGCTAAAATGACGTTACTGGGCAACTCACACATAACATAAACTTGTAGGTCATTAACCCCTTGTTTCAGTCCATGTTTGGCCATCTCTGCAATTACTTTCTTCCCTTCTTCTGGGGTGCGACAAAACGGAATCATGGGGATAACATTGACCAAACCCATCTCATCCCGTACCGTTTTTAATGCCTGACATTCTAAGGCAAATGCGTCCCGATACATAGGATCATAATAGCGAGAAGCACCGCGCCAACCAATCATAGGGTTATCTTCTTTCGGTTCAAATGCTTGTCCCCCTAATAAGTTAGCGTACTCATTAGATTTAAAATCAGACATCCTGACGATAACCGGTTTGGGATAGAATGACGCTGCAATAGTAGCCACCCCATGGGCTAATTTATCGACGAAAAATTGCGGTTTATTGTCATAGCGTTTGGTCAATTCTGCAATTTGTTCTTTAACCACTTCATCCTCTAATTGCTCAAACTTCATTAAGGCTAAAGGATGGGCTTTAATATGGTTAGCAATGATGAATTCTAGACGGGCCAAACCCACCCCTTGCGCCGGAATATTGGCAAGGGAAAAGGCTTTTTCGGGGTTGCCCACGTTCATCAAAATTTGCGTTCTGGTGGTGGGTAAATTATCTAAGGGGGTTTCTTCTATTTCAAAGGGTAATAACCCCTCATATACCCGGCCTTCGTCCCCTTCTGCACAACAAACGGTGACTTCTTGACGGGTTTTGATTTTATCGGTGGCATCTCCACACCCAACAATAGCCGGAATACCCATTTCACGGGCAATGATCGCGGCATGGCAGGTTCTGCCCCCTTGGTTAGTAACGATCGCACTGGCTTTTTTCATGATCGGTTCCCAGTCGGGATCGGTGCGGTTGGTGACCAGAACCTCCCCAGGTTTAAATTGGTCAATTTTGCTGGCTTCTAAGATAACGCGGGCTTTCCCTTGACCAATAGCAGCCCCCACACTGCGTCCAATGGCAGCAACGGTACTGTGATCTTTTAATTTGTAGGTTTTGAGAACATTGGTTGCCTTGTGAGATTGTACCGTTTCGGGTCGGGCTTGGACAATGTAGAGTTCTCCAGTGCGACCATCTTTTGCCCATTCAATGTCCATGGGGGTATAGGTTTGTCGGACTTGGGAATAGTGATCTTCGATAATGCAGGCCCAGTTAGCTAGTTTTAAGATTTCCTCATCGTCTAGGCAAAATTGTTCCTGTTCTTCGGCTAAAACTTCGACATTTTTTGTCAGTTTTGATCCCCCAGTATCGTAGATCATTTTAATGGCTTTGGTGCCGACTCTTTTTTCTAAAATGGGTCGATAGCCTTCTTTTAAGGTCGGTTTAAAGACATAGTATTCATCGGGGTTAACGGCCCCTTGAACCACGTTTTCTCCTAACCCGTAGGCTGCGGTGATTAAGGCCGCATTTTTAAAGCCGGTTTCGGTATCAATAGAAAACATCACGCCGGCGGAGGCTAAGTCGGATCTCACCATTTTTTGCACCCCCACAGAAAGGGCAACAGCAAAGTGATCAAATCCGTTATGATGCCGATAGGAAATAGCGCGATTGGTAAACAAGGAAGCAAAGCATTTATGACAGGCTTCTAGGACTCCTTTGACACTATGAATATTTAAGTAAGTTTCTTGTTGTCCGGCAAAACTCGCTTCGGGTAAATCTTCCGCCGTGGCACTGGAACGGACTGCCACATCGAGATTTTGGGTTTCTATTTCACATTCTTCGCGGTATTTTTCATGGAGTTGACTGCATTCATGACTGTAGCGATCGCAGAGCATTTTATAGGCTTTAACGATGGCTTCTTCTAATTCTTTGGGAAAGGGGGTGTTTAATATTAAAGAACGGGCTAGTTGTCCTCTTTCTTGTAAATTGGTAACATCGTTAACGTCTAAATCAGCAAATAAATCTCTTAATCTTGACTCTAATCCGGCTGATTCGATAAAGTGGCGATAGGCATAAGCAGTGGTGGCAAACCCCGTGGGAACGTTAACCCCTTTGGGTTGTAGTTGTTGGATCATTTCTCCTAAAGAGGAGTTTTTTCCCCCCACCAAACCAACATCTTGACTACCGACTTCTTCAAACCAAAGAATAAAGGCCGTTTCTCTGTTGAGGGTTGGGTTTATTTCATACGTCGTTGTTACCATAAATTTTTAACCCTAATTCTTACTTCTATTTTAACCAGTTTTTCCCTTGAGGGGTAGCTTGTTAAAAATTATCAATAAACTCCATTTTTTCTTGACTTTCTAAGTAAAATATACTAAAAATAATCTTAAGATAAATGTGGTTCTATTAAGTTTTATAGTTAAGATTATTTTAAGAGGTTATGAATCAGAATAAGGAAACCCTGATTACAGTTCTTTCTCTTGTCATCACCATAGGCATTTTAGGAGGAGGATATTGGTGGTTTACTCGACAAAGCAACCCTAACCCCGATAGTCTTGTCTCTTCCCCTCCTGCTAACAATCAACCGTTGAGTTCTAATACCTCTTTACCCTCTCCTCCCTCTCCCTCTGCGGTAACTGCTTTTAGCCCCCCGGCCACAGTTCCCCAAGGAACAACAGTTAAAATTGATGGGTCAACCAGCCTAGTATTGGTCAATCAAGCCCTGAAAAACGGCTTTGAACAGAAGTTTGCAGGGGTTCAGGTCTTAACCAACGCTCAAGGGTCAAGCAATGGCCTTAAGGCACTACTACAAGGTACAATTGATATTGCCGCCACCTCTCGTCCCTTAACTGCCGAGGAACAAGAAAAAGGTTTAGTGGCGATTCCTGTAACCAAAGATGCGATCGCGCTTGTGGTGGGAGTTGACAACAGTTTTCGTAAAAGTCTCACTTCAATGCAAGTTAAGGGTATTTTTCAAGGTGCGATCCAAAACTGGTCTGAAGTTGGAGGAACCTCTGAAGGGATAAGAGTGATTAACCGACCGTCTGTGAGTGGAACCAGGAAAATATTTAAAGAATTAGCCCTAAATTCGGAAGATTTTGGCAATACGCCCAATATTATGACTATGAACCGGGACGCTACTACACCGATGTTACAAAAATTAGGAACGAATGGTATTGGTTATGCTACTTATACGCAAGTCGCTGATCAACAAACAGTCCGAACGGTTCCTATTGATGGTTTAACCCCCGAAGCAGCTAATTATCCTTACAGGAGAACATTATATTATGCTTATAAAAATCCCCCTTCTGAAACAGTCAAAGCGTTTTTGGGTTATGTAACGTCTCCTGTGGGACAACAAATAATACAAGATGCTCAATAATTAATCTTATTCTCTCAATAAAGCTCGAAATCCTTCTTGCTTGTTGAAAATGTCTATCAAAGCTTAATATTTCAAGGATTTCTAATTGTTTCATTATGGCCATTGAAGCACAATCGGTTAAACTATATCCTTTATCTAATCGTCTTTGATAAAAGTCAAATGCTTGTGCAAATTGTTCGCTAGTTTGAGGAATAATGAGGGTGTTACTATCGTTTCGCAAATCACGGGTTAAGCGAATGGCTGATTGACGCAAAAACTGACCTCGACTGCATAAAGCATTGAGTAATTCTGTCAAAACCATTTCGCTAGTAACCCCTCTAAAAGTCCCTAATTTTGCGGTTATCATGACAGCAGACTGATGAGCATTATCTTGAGGATCTGCTAAAGCTTGTAAATAAAATGTATCTAAAAAAATCTGTTTCATTCTTCCTCATCTTCTCTGGGTGCGCCATACATATAATGCTCAGCATTACGGGCAAAATCTCTCGGAAGTTGTTTATCCCACTCTTCAGCAGGAACAACTTTACCAATTTCTACAATTCGCTGCCAAAAGGGCTTTTTCTGGAATTCGGGGTCATTTTCGAGGGCATCCCATTTAGCGTTGAGTTCTTCTAAGGATAACTCATTACTATCAGCTTGAGGGCGATCATTTAAGCTAGTCATAATTAAGGTTTATGTTTGATCATTAATACTCTGGATTGATTATAACAAAAATAATTTCTATAGAAGAAATTTAGTTATGATTAAGAGCAGTAAAAATTAAAGAAGCTTCTTAGTTGTTATTTTGTTAAATGATCTGAAAGTTTTTTGAGTAGCGATCGCCTCTCAATTTATCCGAAAACGGCTGTTAAGATTAGTAACAATTGTTATCTGTAACATAGTAGGAAAAATTATACTAATAGTAGGTTTGCTTGGGAAAAGGGGGTTATATTATGACGACATTACACAAAGAAGAAGAAGAAAAAAAAATTATTATCCCTGCTCATTATCATCATAACGAGGAAGAAAGCAAGGAGGCAAAAAATAATCAGCCTAATGTTAAGCAACTACTCAATAGCTGGATAAGTATCTTAGGAGTTGGGGTAACTTTTGGCGCAACTATGGCAACAATAGGTGTCGGTTTGATTTCTTTTACTCAATATTTGGCTGGACTACCTAGTTTGAACATTGGGAAACAAACATTATCAATCCTACCTGATCAAGATATTATTCAAACTCTAGATGAAATTGAATATCAATATGACGATATAACAGGTTCTGTGATATGGGAATTAAGAAAAGATATTGAAATTTTATTAGAACGCGCATTGAATATAAAAATACCAAAAATGGATGAAGATAATCAGGCGATGAGTAATAGAATTATTAATATCAGTTCCTTAGAAAAGGAAGATATTAAGGAAATAGAGAGACATATAGACACAGCAATAAACGGGCTTGACGAAGAGAAAAATTATTATGATGAAGGGTCTGGGCAATTGAATGAACTAGAAAGAGTAAAAGAAAAGTTAGAGGATTTAAAAAAAAGTGTTACCGAAGAAAGTAAGAATAATATGGATAAAAAAAGGATTATGTTGAACTTGTTGATTGAAAATCACAGCAGTTCTAAAAACGGTCTTCGTGAAACGGTAGTTGTCAGATTTTACAAAAATAAAAAAGCTCATATTCCAGTTATATTTTTCTTAAAATACCAGAACTATGAAGATATATTAATTGAGGGTAATAGCTTTAAAGGCTTTAGATTTGAATCTCGTTTAATTGATACTTTTCCTAAAAATCAAAGAGAATTTCTTCAATCTGCTTTTGAAAATCAATATGACTATGTAGTGGCTCTAGAAGACATGAAGGGCAATATTTTGTCGACAGAAGGAACAGTTTTAAATTATAAGCTTGATTCTCAAAGTAATAAATTAATGTATGAAACTGAGAGAATTGTTCAAAGGAAAGATTCTGGATGGTTTCCGTGGAAATAAGCTAAGGTAAATAAACTAATCAATGATTTTTAAGAGTAGTAATTACTATGGAAACTTGCTCTAAACTCAGAATTTAGGACAAAGGATGGAACTTAGCTATAATTAAAGAACAATCAAGCTAAATATGTAAAAATCATAACCTTATTGTCTATGTCTAGTGAAATAGAAAGAGAAATTCTTGAAGCAGTACAAAAGCGACGCAACTTTGCTATCATTTTTGTTCTTAAATAATCTGGAATTTTTTTGAGTAGAGATCGCCTTTCAATATATGCGCAAATCACTTTTAAGATTAGTAACAATTGTTATCTCTAACACAGTAGGAAAAAATATACTGATAGTAAGGTTACTTGGGGAAAGGGAGTTATATAATGAAGAGATTACATACAGAAGAAGAACATAGGATTATTCTCCCGGCTTGTTATCATTATAACGATGAAGAAAGCAAGGGGCAAAAAAATGATAAGCCTAAGCTTAAGCAACTACTCAATAACTTGATAAGTATATTAGGAGTTGGGGTAACTTTTGGCGCAACTATCGCAACAATAGGTGTCGGTGTTATTTCTTTTAGTCAATATCGGGCTGAAACACCTAATTTAGTCATTAAAACACAAGTATTATATATGCCATCATCTTCTTCTAAACTTCCGCCTATTATTTCAATGCTAGATGAAATAGAAAGAGAATACGAAGATATAACAGACTATATAATACTTGATTTAAGAGAAAAGGTTAAATTTTTATTGGAAAAAGAATTAGAGATAGAAATATCAGATTTTGGTGAAGATCCTAATCAACGGACTGTATTACTTGGCTATCTTAGTTCAGGGAATAACCTAAATGTATTAGAGAATACGGATACCGAAAAAATCAAGGAAATGATAGGAGAATCAATAAGCGAAATTAATAAGAAGATGAAAAATGGATTAACTTCAGAATCAGACAAAGATAGGCTAAGAAAGATATTAGAGGTTTTAGAACAACAGAAAAAATATCCGAAGGTTAATTTACAGAGAAAAGATTTTGATAAACAAAAAATTGTAGTAAAATTGTTAATTAAAAATTATAGTAAGTCTAGAAATTGGGTTTATAAGACTGGAGCTATCAGATTTTATAAAAATAGGGAAGACGAACGACTAATCATAGGAAACTTCAAGCAAGATTCAAATTCCGATACTACGCAAAATCAAAGTGAGTATATATTGATTGATGGCAATGGGTTAAAACTACTTAAATTTGAATCTAAAATTTTGGAGAAGCTTGAAAAGGACAAACATTTTCTTGAATCTGCTTTTAAAAATGAATGTAACTATATGGTAGCTGTCGAAGATGTTAAAGGTGAGGTTTGGTTCGCAGAAGGTACAGTTGTCCCTTATTATCGTGATTATCACACTGAGAACTTAAAGAATGAGACTAGGAAGATGCTTGAAAAGAAATATAATTAATAATTTCTAATATTATCGTTTTGACTTGCTCTAAACTCAAAATTTAGGACAAAGGATGGAACTTAGCTATAATTAAAGAACATTCAAGCTAAATATGTAAAAATCATAACCTTATTGTCTATGTCTAGTGAAATAGAAAGAGAAATACAAGAAGCGGTTCAAAAGCGACGCAACTTTGCTATCATCTCTCACCCCGACGCAGGAAAAACCACCCTCACCGAAAAATTGTTACTCTATGGAGGAGCCATCCATCAAGCCGGTGCGGTTAAAGCGAGACGAGATCAGCGTAAAGCAACCTCTGACTGGATGGAAATGGAAAAACAGAGGGGTATTTCGATCACCTCTACCGTGCTTCAATTTGCCTATCGTAACTTCCAAATTAACCTCTTAGACACCCCCGGACACCAAGACTTTAGTGAAGATACCTATCGCACCCTTGCAGCAGCAGATAACGCTGTCATGCTCATTGACGCTGCGAAAGGGTTGGAACCCCAAACCCGTAAACTGTTTGAAGTGTGTCGTCTGCGGGGACTCCCTATCTTTACTTTCGTTAATAAAATGGATCGTCCGGGCCGTGAACCCTTAGAATTATTGGATGAGATTGAACAGGAGTTAGGACTGAAAACCTATGCGGTTAACTGGCCCATCGGAATGGGCGATCGCTTTAAAGGGGTGTACAGTCGTCGTCAAAAAGCTATACACCTGTTTGAACGTCGCGCCCACGGCTCCCAACAGGCGCAAGAAAACGTGATTAAGCTTGGTGACCCCAAAATTGAGGAATATCTCGAACAAGAGCTTTATTATCAATTTAAAGAGGACTTAGAAATTCTGGAGGAGATAGGGGACGATCTCGACTTAGAAGCGGTTCACGCAGGGAAAATGACTCCCATCTTCTTCGGTTCCGCTATGACCAACTTCGGGGTAGAACTCTTCCTAGAAGCGTTCTTGGAATACGCCTTAAGACCCGAAGGACGCAACTCATCTGTGGGGGTGGTCGAACCCACTCATCCTGAGTTTAGTGGCTTTGTCTTCAAATTACAAGCCAATATGGACCCCAAACACCGCGATCGCGTGGCATTTGTGCGGGTATGTACAGGTAAGTTTGAGAAGGATATGACGGTAAGTCACGCCAGAACCGGCAAAACCGTCCGTTTATCCCGTCCTCAAAAGCTTTTTGCCCAAGATCGTGCTTCCATTGAAGAGGCGTATGGAGGGGATGTGATCGGGTTGAATAACCCTGGTGTGTTTGCCATCGGGGACACCATTTATAACGGTCAAAAGTTGGAATATGAGGGAATTCCTTGCTTTTCTCCTGAAATGTTTTCCTACATTAAAAACCCTAACCCCTCAAAATTTAAGCAGTTTCAAAAGGGAATAAAAGAGTTACGGGAAGAGGGGGCAATACAAATTATGTATTCTACCGATGACTTCAAACGAGACCCTATTTTAGCTGCGGTGGGACAATTACAGTTTGAAGTGGTACAGTTTCGGATGTTAAGTGAGTATGGGGTAGAAACCAGCTTAGAACCCTTACCTTATAGTTTAGCCCGTTGGGTCAAAGGAGGGTGGTCTGCCTTAGAAAAAGCGGGGCGTATTTTTAACACCATTACCGTAAAAGATAACTGGGGTCGTCCTGTTTTGCTGTTTAAGAATCAATGGGGTTTGCAACAGGTAAATGTGGATCATCCTGAATTGAAATTAGATGCGATCGCACCGGTGGGTGCTGGTATTGAACCGGAATAATTGTCGGGTGGGCAATGCCCACCTTATCACTTCCAGACATTTAGTTTCCCCATAATATTTTTATTAAAATATTCAGTGTAATGCAAATTAAAGATAAAGCAATCAACCAGACAGCTATGTTGAGTTTTCTACCTTTATCAAAGCCTAGTTTTTCATATTCTTCTTCAGCTTGAACCCAACCACTAATGATATAGTCTGAAATATCATTTTTATCAGCAAAATACCATCGGTCTTTCATCAACGCTTTTGGAGAAATAACATTACCCCTTAATTTTGTTGTTAGTCCAAGACATAATATTAAAGCTGAACTTCCTAAAGCTACATAGGTTATTATTTGTAATACTAAACAAGAGTAACAAGTAAAATTTTCAATAATCACTTTTTCTGACAAGTCACTAGCAAATCTGACTAAAACTCCAGTAAATGCTAAAAAAACACTCATTTTTGTATCTAATCTGTTTAAACTTTCATTTTGTAATTTACGAAGTTCCTCGGTATAACTATAGATTAGATCAGTATTTGTTGCTCTTTCTGCCGAAGTTAAATTATCATTATTATAGTCGTTAATCTTATCTGTCATGTCTAATAATAACCCTCAAAATAATTCTAAGTCTGATGATCAAGCTTCCCTACCTCTGAAAGAGTCTCAAGTTGGTCAAATTAAAGAAAGTGGAAGCAGAATTAGAGTCGTAGATCCTAAAGATACCACATTTGAAAGGTATGATGGTGATCCACCAGCACAACGTTAATTGTAACCTAGTAGTTATGGATTTTAAAAGTTGGGTTTTCTTTTACCCCAACTTTTGATCAATTTTAAGAATCCGATGACCGATTATACAATACCAATATAACTATAAAAATTTAGGTTTCCATATGACAATAAAAATTCATCAATCAACAGAAACGTTATACGATCAAGATTATAGTTTATGGTTAGAAACCACAATTGAAAAGTTACGGTTAGGAGAGTTTTCGCAAGTTGATATAGATAACTTAATTGAGGAATTAGAAAGTATGGGAAGAAGTGATAAACGTGCGCTTAAAAGTCTTCTTACCCGACTGTTTGAACATTTACTCAAAATAGCTTATTGGGAATCTGAAAGAGAATATAATCACAATAAATGGAAAGTGGAAATAAGAACATTTCGTCAACAAATTTCTGATTTATTAAATGATAGTCCCAGTCTTAAGAACTATTTAGAATCTATTTTTGAAGAATGTTATCATCGAGCTAGAAAAAATATGATTGATTTAACTGCTTTATCTTCGACAATATTTCCTGATACTCCTATTAGTAATATACAGGAAACTTTAGATGAAAATTGGTTGCCACCTATCAAAACCAATGTTGACGGGGGTTAAATTTCTCTTTTTCCCTGATTTGTTGATATAAAGCCATTTCTTCCTCACTCACTTCGGAAGGGATAGCGATTTGTATTTCCACCAGTTGATCCCCCCGTTTTCCGGAACTGTCGGGATAACCCTTATTAGCTAACCGTAACCGTTGGCCAGGCCGCACCCCTTTCGGTACCGTCATTTTAACTAAACCATCAATAGTGGGAACTTCGACGGAACCCCCTAAAATAGCCTCGCTGGGAGTAACCGGCACTTGACAAGCGATATCACTACCCCGTAGTTCAAAAAAAGCGTGAGGGGTGATGGTAATTTTCAGATAGAGATCCCCCCCTTGTAGTCCCTGGCCCTTGAGGCGAATTTTTTGACCATCGATCATTCCCGAAGGCATATCCACTTCCAGCGATCGCCCATCTTCCAAGCGAATACGTTCCCGTCCCCCTCGATAAGCCTTTTCTAAGGGAATATTTAACTTCGCTTCTACGTCCCTAGCACTGCGGGAAGGGTTAACCACTTTCGCCCGTTTGGTGCTGCCGGGGTTGTAGTCTTGAAACCGCCAAAACTCGCTATCTCGGTTATAACCACTGCTGTTGCTACTGCCATTACGAGGGGGTCGAGGTGGGGTACGAAAGGGACGGCGTTTGGTTTTACCGAAACGGACACGATCGTAGTCAGCCCGTTTCGTTTCATCGGATAAAATATCGTAAGCTTCGTTAATACTTTTAAATTTTTCTTCTGCTGTGGTATCCCCTGGGTTAACATCGGGATGGTACTGCCGAGCAAGTTTACGAAAAGATTTTTTGATCTCTTCGGCGGTGGCATCTCGAGAAACCCCTAAAATGGCATAGTAGTTACGAAGTTGCTGCATATATCAGTATAAAACGGGACTGGGAATCGGGTCAGAATTTTTATTTTAATCATCTTGAGACGTTAGAACCAATCATCGTCCTCTTCATCCCATTGATTTTCCGTGGGAATACGACGGGAGCGATCGCGACTATAGTAAGTGTCGGAGTCTCTGGGGGGATATTTACGGGGTTCTGAAGCGGGACGACGGGATCTGGGACTGGGGCGATCTTCTTCCCATTGATCGTAGGGATCATCGTAACGTTCGTAACGAGGGGAGGGAGACTTGTAGGGTTGACGGTCATCGTAACGGGGTGCGCCGTAGTCTCGCTGTTCTGGATAACGGGGGGTTCCATAGTCGTCACCATAACTGGAACCACGGGGATTATAGAGATAGTCGTCGTCATCGTCTCCGGTTAAGGTCTTGCGGATGGACTCAAAAATGCCTTCGTCTTCTTCGTCGTCGTATTGTAAGCGAACTTCTCGGTTCATTTCATAGAGGACATCTTGTAAGTCAGCTTGCGCTCGATCTAAGCGTCTTTCGTCGTCTTTTTCTAAACTGTCCAAAATTTCCGCATTCAAGGATTCAATTTGACGACGATAGCCACTGGTAAACTGGGTTCCAAAGTCTAGGGTAACATCTTTTAACCGTCGTAAGGCTTGATCGGTTAAGGCTTTGGCTTTGTTGCGTTTTTCGATGCGTTCTCGTCTTTGTCGATCTTCTTCGGCAAACTCGTTGGCTTCTTGGATCATGCGGTTAATTTCCCCTTCGCTGAGGGTTGAGGCCCCTTGAATGACCACACTTTGTTCTCGGCCGGTGGTGCGATCGCGGGCGGTCACCTGTAAAATGCCGTTAGCGTCGATATCAAAGGCCACTTGCACCTGGGGAATGCCTCTAGGGGCGGGCGGTATCCCCGTTAGTTTAAACCGTCCCAAGGACTTGTTATCTTTGGCCATTTCCCGTTCCCCTTGCACCACATGAATTTCTACCAGGGTTTGATTATTTTCCCCAGTGGAAAAGATATCGGAACGGCGGACGGGAATCGTTGTATTACGAGGGATTAATTTTTTGGTGACACCACCGATGGTTTCTAAGCCCAAGGAAAGGGGAGTCACGTCTAATAGTAAGATTTCTTTCACTTCTCCGGCCAAAATACCGGACTGAATGGCAGCCCCAACTGCGACCACTTCATCGGGGTTGACGTTTTCGTTGGGTTCCTTGTCGATGAAACTCCGCACCAAGGCTTTAATCATGGGCATTCGGGTTCCCCCACCCACTAACACCACTTCATCGATTTGTACGGGGCTTAATCGGGCATCGTTTAAGGCCCGTTTGATGGGACGAGTCAAACGACTCACCAAGTCGGCGCAGAGATCCTCTAATTGAGGGCGTGTCAGACGGGTTTCTAGGTGCTTAGGACCGTCTTCGGTCGCAGTAATGAAGGGGAGATTAATATCGGTGACACTGACCCCTGATAGCTCAATTTTCGCCTTTTCGGCGGCTTCTGTGAGTCGTTGCAGAGCCTGTCTATCTTTGCGAAGATCCACCCCTTCTTGTTCTAAAAATTGTGCCGCCAACCAGTCTACGATGCGTTTATCAAAGTCCCCTCCTCCCAGTTGGGTGTCCCCACTGGTGGATCTCACTTCAAACACCCCGTCCCCCACTTCTAAGACAGAGACATCAAAGGTGCCACCCCCTAAGTCAAAGACTAAGATTTTTTGAGCCATTTCTTGATCTAAGCCATAAGCTAAGGAGGCTGCGGTGGGTTCGTTGATAATGCGTAAAACCTCTAATCCGGCAATTCTTCCTGCGTCTCTGGTGGCTTGGCGTTGGGAGTCGTTAAAATAAGCGGGAACGGTGATCACAGCGCCGGTGACCGGTTCCCCTAAGTAGCGTTCGGCTTCTTCTGCCAGTTTACGGAGAATTTTGGCTGATATTTCTTCGGGGGCAAAGTCTTTTTTGAGGCGAGGGCATTTGATTTTGATATTGCTGTATTCGTCCCGTCGGATGGTGTAGGGAACTTGTTTTGATTCGGGGGTTAATTCTGCGTATTTTCGTCCCATGAAGCGTTTAACCCCGTAATAGGTGTTTTGGGGGTTTAACACCGCTTGTCGTCTGGCCATTTGTCCAACGACTAATTCTCCATCCTTATTAAACCCAACCACAGAAGGGGTGGTACGCATTCCTTCTGAGTTGGCGATCACGACTGGCTTTCCGCCTTCCATCACTGCGACGACAGAATTAGTGGTTCCCAAATCAATGCCGACTACTTTGCCCATGTGTGTTCTTTTCTCCAGCTACTCCATTTAATCTTAATCGCGGGTGGTGTTCGTTCGAGAGTTTAGCTTGATTATGTCTCGTTGACAATATTGTATCGAATTGTCATCCCTTATCGGTGATCAGTTCCGAACTTGTGTTCGGGGTTCGGGGTTCGGGGTTGGGAGTTATGATGATATGGATGTTACTTAAGTTGAATCAATGAAACAGTGGTACGAGGAATTGTTTGAAAATTACGCAATTAAATATGATCAAGAAGGGTTTACTCACGGTACCATTGGGGAGTGTGATTTTATTGAGCAAGAAATTAGTTACAATAAAAAGACTCGGATTTTAGATATTGGTTGTGGAACGGGCAGACACTCGATTGAATTGGCGACAAGGGGCTATCCCGTGGTCGGTATTGATTTATCAGAGTCTCTGTTAAACCGAGCGAAAGAGAAGGCTTTGAACAAAAATTTACCCCTTGATTTTTATCAATATGATGCGAGAAAGTTACCTTTTGTCGATGAATTTGATTTAGTCTATATCATGTGTGAAGGGGGATTTTGTTTGATGGAAACTGATGAAATGAATTATCAGATTTTAGAAAGTGCTGCTCAGGCTTTAAAATCGGGGGGATTGTTTATTTTTACTGCTTTAAATGCGTTATATCCCCTCTATCATTCGGTTAAGGATTTAATGGATGATAATATTAATTCAGGTAAGACAGAAAATCATTCCTTTGATTTAATGACCTTTCGAGAGTCTAGTATTTTTAATATTGAAGATGATCTGGGTAAAAAGAAGACAATTCACTGCAATGAAAGATATTACGTTCCCTCAGAAATTACTTGGTTATTAAAGACGTTGAAGTTTGAGAAAATTGAGATTTTTGGCTCTAATCTTGGGGCGTTTAGTCGCAATGATAGTTTATCACCAGACAATTACGAAATGTTAGTTGTTGCCCATAAGATTTAACTCTTTTTTGTTCACTTTAGATAGGATATATAATCCTCCATCTCCTCCTCGACCAATTCTTAAGCTTTCATCTAAATAAGTAATATCAAATACGGGAACTCTTCCTCGAGGATTCTGCGCTGGTACAACTTTAAAAGGGTTTAATTGAGGGGTAGTAACTCCTGTAATTTGTTCTATAGCTAAATAACGTTTTTTGAAGTCAATATTTAAGCGTTTATTGGGCAGTGGAGAACCATTTTCTTTGGCTAATTCAAAAGTTGCTGTCACTAAAACATACCCTGAAATTAATCCTAAACGATGTTTAACGAAAGCTTGATTGAAAAAAGATTGAGTTTTTAGATCAATAACTTGATAAACAGTTCCGACTTTTAAGCCATATTTTAACTTCGTTAATGAACGAATTTCTCGAGAGGTTGAATAGTGTAACTGCCACACCCCATCCAGAAGATTAACATGATAAAGTAAGGGGGATAAATTGGGATTTTCTCCTTCCAATTTTTCGGTTAATCTGTTAATTTCTTGAGCAATATTATCCTCTAATTGAACGTCGGTAATAGGAGAACCCAGTTTAATGTCTTGGGAGGTTTTTAGTCGCTCAATTTTGCTCAAGAGTTCTTGTTTTAATTTTGTTCTCTTATCCAAGTCTTTAACCTAGTCTTAGTAATCCATTTCTTGTTTACAGAATAACCTACTTTCTGCCCGACATTCTTCTATCTCAATGATTCTTTATATAGATAAAATTGAGATAGATTTTTGTCTGTTATGTTAATAACAATCATAGGAATAAATAACCTGACTAAAATCTAATTTTTTTAAAGCAGACGGTTGAATGAAAAAGTTACCAACGCCCATATCTCCCCAGACAATATCTGCATCTTCATCGGAAATCATTTGGAACAGTAATTCGTAGGGTTCTATGGTTTCGTCAAAATCAATTCTAGGATCATCTTGAGTAAAGAAAGGATACCCTCCTAGTTTATGTTCTTCTCCTTCATATAAGTCCAAATAATCCTCTAGAAGCTCGTAATAATCAAGATTTTCTGTAGCATTACTTACAAAGTTTTCTATCATCTTTTCTAAGCGATAATCACAACCAGTAATCGGCTCATATTTTTGTTCAAATGTCAAAGCAAAACTGCCGATAAATGGTAGAATAACATCAGGATCATCAATACTTGGTAGAAAACTAAAATCAGTAATTAAGTTTTCTTCGTCAAAATCAATTTTATCAAAATAAATCACTCGAAAATGTTTTTGTTCGGCCATATCTTCATCATTCATACCATATAAATCATGATAACTATCGATGTAAAATTGTAAAATTCCTTCTTTGGGAAAATTATCTAATAATAGGGTATCAGAAAAATTAATTTGAGCTAATAAAATCAGAGGATTTCCTTCAGGACTTTTCGGATAGTCTAACTGTTTAGGAAAGTAGGGTTCTCCTCCAAACTTGCTTTCCCATAGCGTCATTTTATTGCTGAAAGAAGGGGTGATTTTAAGATAAAGTTTTTGAGTTGCTTCTAACTCTTTGCGTAGGGTTTCCAGATGAGGAGGAAGCTTCATAATCATTGTACAACTGAGAATACAAGTTCTATTCTTACAGAAAAACGGCTCATGTCTGAGGGTGTTAATCTTTAATTAAGAAATTCACTTACAAAAGGAGAAATCAACCTATTTAAAAGCAAGGATCATTAACTCAAAAGAAATAGCTAACAGTAAAAAAAAGATACTTCTAAACGCATTAATATCTGTAAAATTCCTCGCATACAAACCACAAATCGTACCCAAACAAAGATAAATAAATACAAAGGAGATCATTAAACCAAAACTGATATTCATAAATAATCTTTGATAGATTTACTTTCTCATGATAATTTATCTTTGCTGATCAGATAAGCTTTCTATATTCTATTTTAATCGATCAGAAAAATTCCTAATTCTGCTCAAAAACCAAAGTATTAAAATTTAGCTTACGGCCGAGGGTTGACTTTTCGCCATCGGTAGGGTGAACCAGAATTCACAACCATTTCCAGGGGTACTTTTAACCCCGATATTACCCCCATGCGCTTCAATAATTTGACGACATTGATAAGAACCTAAACCGATACCTGTTCGTCGTCTATCGTGTAAACTACGAAGATATAATTTAAACAATTGATCACATTGTTTTTCACCCATTCCTACGCCATTATCGGTCAAATGACAATGGATCATCCCCTGTTCAACGGTGACATCAATGGTCAAACTAATCCCAGGAGCATTATGTTTTAAAGCATTGGTCACAAGATGATCAAAAACTTGATGCAGTTGCTCCTTATCACCATAGATCAAGGGTAAATGATGAGGGATATTACGGGTTAAAGTTGCCTGATTTTGCTTTAATAATGGTTGCCATTCTTGATTAAGTTCATCAATAAAATCGGATAAACATAACGGTTCACAATGAACCATTAACGGTCGTTGTTCAGAGAAATGGTCTTCAGACAGTGCATTAATTAAAGTTAGTTGACGCTCACTACTCTTAATCATTCTATCAAGGATAGAACGGGATAACGTCAAGCTATCGCCAGGACGATGTTGTAAATTTTTTAGTAACATCAAAAGACCCATGATCGACGTACGTAAATCATGGGAAACTGCTTGTAAAAACACCGCTTTCATATCATGTAATTTTTGCACTTCTGTAATTTTTTCTTGCAGTTGATGGGTGCGATGTTCTACCTGTTTTTCTAAATTACAATTTAACTGTTGTACCTTTTGGTAAAGTTGCGCCTGACTCATGGCGATCATCATTTGGCTGGCCAATTGTTCTAATAATTTGACCTCTTGTTTTTGCCAACGACGAATTCCCCAACATTGATGAGCCACCAACAAACCTAAGGGTTTACCATCTAAATGTAAAGGGACCACCAAAGCAGCTTTAATCTGATAACGTTCCGTATATTGTTGAACCGTTGGGGACAAATTTAAGTAGGTAATATCATCAGCAATAAACGTTTGAGCATGGGTAAACAGAGACGATAAATCCGTTAATAAATCGTCCTGAGCATTACCTCCCAATAAACTAGGATAACTACCATTCAAAGACTCAGCCACCACCTCAATGCGTCCCCCCTCTTGCCAAGACGCGATAAATACGCGATCGGCGTGAATTAACTGACGAATTTCTGTAACTGTGGTCTTAAAAATCTGTTGTAAATCGAGAGATTGACGAATTTTCAGGGAAACCTCTGCCAATAAGCGATCGCGTTCTAAAGTTACCCTTAACTGTCGTTCTGCCCGTTGTCGTTCCGCCACCGCCGCCGACAATAATAAGGCCGTTGCGCTGACAATGACGATAAACATTTGTAACAAGAGAGTGGCTTGAGACTCATTAGCCGTTTGCATCACAAACGGACCCACCCCTTGATTGGTTCCTGCGATGGCCAATAACGCTAAGACCAAACTCCCTAAAACGGCCCCCCAAGTTTGGAAGCGAATGGCTGCCCAAACCACAATGGGAAACGGTAAATACTCCAAATATTGAGCATTACTCAAACCCCCTTCCATCAAAGGACTCACCTGGGTATGACGATCAAACACCATCCAACTCAACCCTAGAAGTAAGCCGCCACAAGCGAGAACTTCTAAAACACGCTCTTTTTTGTGACGACGAAATAGACCGGCGCTATCGAGGTAAATCCGCAGGAGAAAGGGGGTTATCACCAAAATACCACTACAGTCTCCCAACCCTACCATCCACCAGTGGGACGCAAAATTCTGCCAATTCAGAGACCCGGTTAATAAGGCCGATAGGGTTACTAACGTAGCCTTCACCGCCGGGGCCACCATCGCAGCTAAAAAGATTAACCCTGTCACGTCATCAATACGAGATAAGCGACAAGAAAAATGACACCAACGCAACAACTTAAAGCCTAACCAGGCCGAGAGAGTGCCACCCACAGCAGAACTCAACCCTAGGGGCCAACTGGCACCCACGCTAAACGTTAATAGAACATCACCCAAAAAAATGCCGAAACAAACCCCTTCCCCATAGATTAACAAAGCGGTTAGGGCAATGCCGGCTGAAAAGCACAGGGGGATAACGCCGGTATTAAGTTCGGTCGTTGAGTGAGCCAACAAACCACCAACCCAGTATGCCAGGGCCACTGGGATAACGATCACAGAAAACCATTGCCAGGAATTACGAGTCGAAGTCATAAAATTTAACGATCTCACTCTAACTCAAGAGTGCCTAACCAGAGAAGATTTTTGCCTCCCCTAGATGGGTGAATTTAAGCATAAGTGCAGTGTTCTGTGAAGATGTTGGCTACAAAATACTGATTTTTTTTAACTTTTGCCATATGGTTAATACAGTTTATTGTTATCTTGTTATGCTATGCGAATTTTAATTGTAGAAGACGATCCCTTGATGCAGTTAGGCTTAGAACAAGCCTTGAGCGAACATCCTAACTTTGAAATTGTCGGACAAGCTGAAGACGGTTACACTGGGGTTCAGCAAGCCCTGGAACTCAAGCCTGATTTAGTGGTTATGGACATTGGGTTACCCCGTTTAGATGGGATTGCTGCTACTAAACAGATTAAAGAACAACTGCCGAATATTCATGTGGTGATGTTAACCTCTCATACCCTGCAAACGGAAGTGGTGGCTGCTTTGTCCAGTGGGGCCGATGCTTATTGTATCAAGGGGGCGAGTTTGGAACGATTATTAGCTGCCATTGAAGCAGCCCAAGATGGGGCGACTTATCTTGATCCCCAAATTGCACGATTAGTGCTAGATAATTTGAAACCACCCACCCCGGAACCCAATCAAAATATTAGCCTTTTATCGGAACGAGAATTAGAGGTTTTAAAGTTAATTGTAGAAGGAAAAAGCAACAATGAAATTGCTGAAGACTTGTATTTAAGTACCAATACCATTAAAACCCACGTTCGAGGTATTATGAACAAATTAGCCGTTGATGATCGGGTACAAGCTGCCGTGGTTGCTTTACGTTCAGGATTAGTTTAACGATTGGTAATAAATTGTATTAATTATCTAGATAAAACCAAAATTCCTGAATTTCTTAAAAAATATAAAAATTGATTACAAACATCAGGTTATTAAAGTGCTAAAAGTCACCTTTTGCGCTCACGATTATCCCAACTTTGTTGGTGGACCCTATGCTTGGTTACCCCGTCTCCTTCCCTCTCTAAGAGAGCGTGGTATTGAATCACGGGTTTTATTTTCTATTCGAGGCAATGAAGCGGAATGTCCAGCCGTTCAACAGGTAAAACAAGGAGACTTTAAACATTCTGTTTGTCAGATTCCTGATCATACCGATCAGCATATCCGTTGGATATTAAACCAGTTAAAGCAAGAACCTCCCGATGTTTTTGTGCCTCATCTTGTGGTTCCTGCTTTTTATGCGAGTCGTTGGGTTAAAAAAGCGGGTATTCCCACTATTGGGGTGATGCACTCGGATGATCCCTTTTATCATGGCCTGGTGGATGAATTTGTCTTTGCTCAATCCAATTATCAACTTTCGGGTCTTGTTTGTGTATCTCG
Organism: Crocosphaera sp.; assembly: GCA_030066295.1. Taxonomy (GTDB): domain Bacteria; phylum Cyanobacteriota; class Cyanobacteriia; order Cyanobacteriales; family Microcystaceae; genus Crocosphaera. The sequence goes on along the minus strand of JASJBX010000026.1, from coordinate 12,804 downwards.
TTTTATTGAGCAAACCCTTTTCAAGACAACCACCCCAACTCGGATTAAATGTATTCCCTGTGGCGCACCTGTTCCCCAAACAACGACTAAAAAACCTTCAGATCAACTCAAAATAGTTTATGTTGGTCGCTTAGTTGAAGAACAAAAACAAATCTCATTACTAACGAAAGCGTTTTGTCGTACGGTTAGAGAAGTTCCTAACACAGAAGCCATCATTTATGGCAGTGGTTCAAAACAAAAAGCCGTCGAAAAAATTATCGCCCAACAAGCTCAAGATATTCCCGTTAAATTAGGGGGTAGACTCAACAGCGATCAAGTCCAAAAACACCTTTTAGACAGTCATGTCATTGTTTTATTATCAGATTATGAAGGCTTACCCATTGCCTTAATGGAAGCCATGGCCTGTGGAGTGGTTCCCGTCTGTTTACGCATTCGTAGCGGTATTCCGGAACTGGTGGAAGATGGGGTGACAGGTTTGTTAGTAGATGATCGTGGGGACAGTTTTGTAGCGGCCATTCGACGCTTACAGCAAGAAACCGGACTTTGGGAAAAACTCTCCCAAGGTGCAAGGGCAAAAATTGAAGCTGACTATTCTGATACGGTTGCAGCCGATCAATGGGCAGACTTTCTTCAAGAATTACATCAATCTGCCGGTCTTCAAACGTCCATTAAGCGGCCTCTATTTTTTTCCTTACCCCCTGTTCATCCCGCTTTAGCGGTAGAAGATAAACGTCGCCCTCCTTTGGTCAAACGAGTACGGTATAAACTTCGTAGTCTTATCAAGTCCCAACCCTAAAACTTACTTTAATCAACCACTATGTCATCTAATCAAGGTACCATTTTAGTCACAGGAGGAGCCGGATATATCGGTTCTCATGCCGTTTTAGCTCTGAAAAATGCGGGTTACAATGTGATTATTCTCGATAATTTAATCTACGGTCATCGAGATTTAGTGGAAACGGTGTTAAAGGTGGAATTAGTTGTCGGGGATTTAGGCGATCGCTCTCTTCTTGATAATCTATTTAAACAGTATAAAGTTGATGCAGTGATGCACTTTGCTGCCTTTGCTTATGTGGGGGAATCCATCAAAGAACCGCAAAAATATTATCGGAATAATGTGGCCAATACCCTCACTTTATTAGAGGCCATGAAAGCAGCTTCTATTAATAACTTAGTCTTTTCTTCTACTTGCGCTACCTATGGAGTGGCTCAGTTTTCTCCTATCACGGAAAAGCATCCCCAACAACCGATTAATCCCTATGGTGCTAGTAAATTAATGGTGGAGCAAATCCTCAAAGATTTTTCTTGCGCTTATGATTTAAACTATGTTATTTTCCGCTATTTTAACGCAGCCGGAGCGCATCCTGAAGGGTTATTAGGAGAAGATCACAATCCCGAACCCCATTTAATTCCCTTAGTGCTTTTAACGGCGTTGGGAAAACGAGAATTTATTTCTATTTTTGGAACCGATTATCCGACTCGTGACGGGACTTGTATTCGGGACTATATTCATGTTCTTGATCTGGCTCAGGCCCATCTTTTAGGATTAAAATATTTACAACAAGGGGGTAAATCCGATGTGTTTAATTTAGGGAATAGTAATGGATTTTCTATTCAAGAAGTCATTGATACCGCCATTAAAGTAACTAAAAAAGATATTACCGTTAAAATCGGCGATCGCCGTCCGGGTGATCCCCCTATTTTGGTGGGAAGTGGGGAAAAAGCGACTAAAATTTTAGGCTGGAAACCTCAATATTCTAACTTAGAGGCGATTCTTTCCCATGCTTGGCAATGGCATCAAAAAAGACATCAAAACACATAGATTGATCAATATATAAACCTTACGATTTATATGTTTTATTTTATGGTTTTAATAATAGAGAGATTATATAAAATCAAAAAAGATGCAAGAATCAATTCTCAGAAAAGCAGCAATACCAGTTATTTTCAGTAGTATTATCCTAGTGATTGTTTTTGCTATTTTATGGTTCAGAGATAGTCATAAAATTTCTACTTTAACCCTAGTTACAGGAAGTAAACAAGGTCAATATTATGCTTTTGGAAAAGCCTTGTCTAAAGTCGTCAATAACCATAACTCTCGTATTAAAATCCAAGTTAAAGATAGTGACGGCTCCTTAGAAAATGCTCAATTACTGCACACAAAAAAAGCGGACTTAGCCTTAATTCAAAGTGATACATTAGTAACTCCTTCTACTAAAGCCATTAGCATTCTTTTCCCTGAATTATTTCATTTAATTGTTCATGAGGATGCTAACATTGAAAGAGTCAGTGATCTAGAAGGAAAAAAAATTGCTCTCATGCCAGAAAAAAGTGGCTCTTATACCCTGTTTTGGTCATTAAGAGACCATTATCAACTCGATATAAACCAACTGCAAACCATTCCTATGTATCCCTTAGATGCCCATCAAGCCTTAAAAAATGGAGAAGTTGATGCTTTATTTCAGGTTATTTCTTTAGAAAATCCTACCATAGTTCAATTATTACAAAATCCTCAACTCAAACTAATTGGAATTGAACAGGGTTCAGCCCTAAAATTAGAACTTCCTGCCTTAGAAGTCATCTCAATTCCCAAAGGAGCTTATCATGGGGGTATACCGATTCCACCCGACGATTTACCAGCAGTAGCAGTGAGAGCGGTATTAGTGACACACAAAGATATTAGTCGAGACATTATCTTTGAAATTACCCGTATTTTATATGAAGCAAGAAATGAGTTAGTGCAGGAATTTACCCAAGCAGCTATGATAGATGAACAATATAATCATGATAATCATCGTAATTTTGGGTTTGCTTTTCATCCTGGAGCGTTGGATTATTATAATCAAGAAAAACCTAGTTTTATCGTGGAATATGCTGAAGCCATAGGGTTATTTTTATCTGTATCAATGTTAATTATATCTGGTATTTGGCAACTACGTTTATGGTTAACTGGTAAACAGAAAAATCGAGCAGATTTATATAATTTACAATTACTAAAAATTATTGATACCATTCAAACCATAAAAACATTAGAACAGCTATATGAGGTTAAACTTCAGCTATTAGAAATGTTAGATAAAGTTATTATTGATTTAGATAAAGATTTGATTAGTCCTGAATCTTTTCAGTCTTTTACGTTTCCTTGGCAAGTTGCTTTATCGAGTATTCACCAACGCGAAAATTTATTAATGGGTTTACAAGGTGAAAGGAATGAATCAATTTAAGGGACAAAACTGTTTACCTTCCAAATTCTAAAATAGAGGTAAGCATAGCTGTTGAACTTGAATCATATTTGATCTAGAAAAATAATCAAGAATAGCATTAGCAACATATTCAGCTAGTTTAACAGGAACAGCATTACCGATCATTTGTTCTAAATTTGTTTTTGAACCTTCCCAAACAAAATTATTAGGAAAGGTTTGAAGATAACTTCTTTCTTGAGTGGTTAAAGGACGAACTTGTGATGATAGTGAAACAACATCACCAGGATGTTTTTGATAGGTTTTAGGAATCGGTCGATTGACACCTCGTATAGTTGGACTGGGTTCATCAATACTAAAAATTGCTCGTCTTTTATAACTTCTGGGATGTCTATAATAATACTCTATCTCAAGTTGATCACCTAAATAGTCTCTAACTGTCATGGATTTTTGAGATAAGTTTTTTTCTAAGTGTGAAATTAGTTCATCCTCTTTTCCTTGATAGATTCCAATCCAAAAAAAACGTTTTCTTTTTTGAGGAACACCACATAAACTAGCATCTAAAACTTTTTCTGTAATTCCATATCCTGCTTGTTTTAAAATTGTTTTAGCTTCTCTATATTTATTGGTTTTATTGAAACGAGACACATTTTCTAACACAAAAACTTTAGGTAAAATTTGGGTGATAATTTGAGAAAAAGCAATGGTTAAATCTCCTCTTCCTAAGTTTTCATCCCGCTTTCCTGCACTGGAAAAATCTTGACAAGGGGGGCCACCTATAATTAAATCAGGATTGAAACTTTTCAACTTTTCTAAATATAATTCATATTGACTAAGATCCCATTGATAAATTGGATGATTAAAGTTTTTTCGATAAACATTAACAGCAGGTTCCCAGTTATCATAAGCAGCAAGTAGGGTATATCCTGCATTTTGAAACCCTAATGATAGTCCACCACATCCTGCAAATAAATCAATTACTTTCATAGATAGAAAACATCGAACTCTTACTTAAGCAACATTCATTCCATCTACATAGTTAGGCTTCATCCAGGCTAAGTTTTCATGGTTATAAAAAGGGGTTAATGAGGCACGAATTTCTTCCATTCTTGATGGAGATAAAGGGGTAAAATTTTTGACTAATTCAATATTATCTTTTAAAATTTGTAAGCTATCAATTCCTATGACAGCAGAAGAAATATGTTCTAGACTCAACGCATAACTGATTAGGTCTTGAGGATTAAGATTATCAATATTTTCTCTTGGTCGAACCGCCTTCATCGCTAATATTCCCATTCCCTTCTTAGCTGCTGCTGGGACTGCTTGTTCCTCAAATTTTTGTTTGGTGTAATAGTGATTCATTGCGATTAGCATTGTATCAAAATCATACATTTCAGCGGCCTTTTTCATGGCTTCTGCGGAAGTATGTCCAGAAAAACCGATATGATTAACGATTCCTTCTTCTTTATATTTATATAAAACTTCCAAAACATTTCCTTTTTTGCCAATATTTTCAACATCTTCTAGGGATTTAATTGAATGAACTTGAAGCAAATCTATATAATCTGTTTGAAGGCGATTTAAACTTCTTTCAATTGTTTTTTTAGCATCATCTCCTTCTCTCTCTCCTAATTTAGTGGCTAAAATAACGTCTTTTCTTCTATGTTTTAATAATTTACCTAGACGTTCTTCACTGGAAATTTGACCCCTTTGATAGTTAGCCGCCGTATCCCAGTAATAAAAACCATGATCCAACCCATATTCCAGTAACTCTAAGGCTTTTTCTTCCTCCTGAATTTGTAAAAATCGACTACCACAACCAATGGCAATGAGTGGGACTTCCACTCCAGTTTTTCCTAATTTTCGAGTGGGTAATGGCTGAAAATCCTGGGAATGTTGGGCTGAAGAATGCTTAACCACCTCATGAGTGGGTCACTGGAGTAGCTGCCGGGATTTTTCGAAAATCTTCTCTATATAGATAAGAGATTTGTTCATTAGCTAAGGCCAACATCTGGCTTGAAATTAAGACGATTACAATGAGAAACCACAAATAACTTTTGAGTCGCATAAAAAAAAGTCACGCTATTTTTAGGGTTGATTACTATAACTTCTTCCTCGCCATTGTTTCGGGGTTTGTAAAGAGGATAAAAAGATTCTCAATACAGCTAAAGGATCAGCTAAAGGGGATAACCAAAATAAGAATGATTTAATTAATAAAGCTTTATCTTTGTAATAGGAAGGAAAGACAGCAAACAGCAAAGCAAACCGAATAATCACTAAAATAAGATTTAAAGCGATCGCCAATTGCAAACTCAGAAAATGATAACCAATCAACCAAAAACTAAGAAAAACAATTAACAATAATAAAGGCAACCCTTGAGTCAATAATAATAAAGCTAAATCCCCCCAAACTTGAGGAGTGGAAGCAGCATCTTTAAGATCCAGCGATCGCCCCCATTCGTTCCAAGTTTCTTTGACCCCTTCGTACATCCTGACTCGAATCAGGTTTTTACCGTCCAAAAAACCCACCTTAAAGCCCTGTTTAGCTGCTTCACGGGCGAGAGTAACATCATCACAAAAAGAACCCGCAGCGCAGGTATATCCGTCCAATGCGTCTAAAACCGAACGACGGGAAAGGAAGCATTGACCATTGGCCATGACCCTTTCTGGTTTTTGGTTTCTCACCCCGGCTGAATCAAAACGATACAATAAGGTCATCAATAAAGCGGGTTGTAACCACCATTCCCCTGCATCTTTGAGGATAAACTGAGGGGACAAAGAGACGATGTCATAACCTTCTTCCTCCGCAGCCTTAACTAAACTCGCTACTAACCCCCGTTGGGGTTGGGTATCAGCATCGATGCCTAATACCCATTGACTCTTGAGGGAACTGTGTAAAAAGCCATTATGGAGGGCCCAGGGACGGCCTACCCATCCCCTAGGCAAAGGATCATCGGTGATCAGGCGAAACCGAGGATCTTTGAGTCCTGCGGTTTTCACCAGTTCTGGGGTTCCATCTTGAGAATGACTGTCTACGACAATAATTTCTCGTACTTCATAACTTTGTTGCCCTAACCCTTGTAAACAGGGGGTAATGCGTTCTGCTTCGTTGAGGGTAGGAACCACCACACTCACCTTACCCAACATTTCAGGATGGGGTAGTTGAGGGGTTAAAGGTGGGCGACGGATCGCCCCTTTGACGAGACGAGACAACAAAATTACGGTTGCTGTTCCTTGAAACAGTAACACAGACAGAGAAATAACGCCGATAACCGTATCATTCAACAAAATAAAAGACTCCATGATCCATGATCCATTGTCAATTATCCATTATTGAAAGACACCTTGACGAGATTTTCAGGAATATCCGCCTCGCTTGGAGTTTCGGCCAAACGATACAACACTAATACAGGAATTAAACCAACCATCAACCCGAGTAAAACCGGAATATAGATTCCTGCAGCTAAACTCATGATCATGGCAAAGGCAAAGTTGCTGACATAGATGGCCAAAGGAAGTCCGAGGTTGTTTTGAGGAAAATTAAGGGGTTTGACTTTCCAGATGAGGGTAGCAACGGTCATAAAGACGGCCCCGGTTCCAAACCAACCAGCGAAGTTTTGATAGGGCATTCCAAAAAAGGCCCCGGGTTGATCCCAAACCCAAAAGGGTAGAGTGGTTTGACTCATGGCTGGATCTAAAACAAAATCCCAAGCGGTTAAGAAAATAGCCCCTAATACGATAGATGCAAACAGTTTCAGCCAATTTTGAGAAATTTTATTATTTAATCCGGCGCGGGCAATTAAATAAGCACTAAATCCGAGATAAAACCAAGATAGGGGAATGGTAAAGGGAACTAAACCAGCAATTTTGTAACCTAATCCTGTTAAATAGCGATAATGACCAAAGGGAAAACCGGTACTGGTTCCCAGTAATTCACTGGTTAAGGAAATGCCTAAGGCCGGCAACATAAAGCCTAACCAATGCCAAACCCCAAGGGTTCGATAGGCATAGACAGCCACGGCGGACATTCCTAGCAACATATACATTACGCCACCACCGGCCATAGACCAAGCAAAGGCGGTTTTGCCGATGGGGGGTAAACTAGCAATAAAATCAGGATTGGGCAATACTAACAATAATCCTGCTAAACCGAAGGCCATGGATAAAATATGGCCAATAACAAGACTGCGTTCCACGCGCATAAGGGTAGTCATGAGGTTCTATCAATGTCTGTGGGTTAACCTCTAGTTTACAAAACTTTATGAAAAAATATAATACTTGATTTCAATACTGATCATCATAGTTGTCATAATCATCGTAGTCGTCGTAGTAATCATCTCGATAACGTTGTTGTTTGCTTTGACGACTTTGTATTTTTTCTTTGATAATTTTCCAGAGTTTCTTTAAGCGTAAGTCTAAGGAAAACCCTCGCTGGGTTTGAATGACGATGGTATTACCAATTCTATCGTGAAAGGCTTGATTATATTCTTCATCCCCGATGGCCAGCCCACAATCAATGATGAGAGGAGTAATAAAGATTAGCATGGATAAGCCATTTTTAAAATTGATATTTAATCCCACCATTGCTAACATAGCAGCGAACCCTAAAACGGCTTCTCGTTTGGCTAATTCTTTTAACCCTGGAATCCGCAAGAAACGAAGGTCAATGACTTTAATATCGAACGCCCAGCTTCCTAAACTTTGGCCTTTATTGGTTTCAACGATAATGACTCTTAAAATTAGCCAAATCACGAAAAATACCAGGTCTTTTACTAATCCTCGAAAAAAAGAACTTAAAAACCATACCGCTACAAAGTCTAATAAAAAAGCATAGGCACGACGATCAAGGGGAACTTTTGGAAAGCGTCGATTACTGGGAGGTAATTGATTAGAATACATACAATTTTGACTTATTTAAACATTGCTTGAAAGGCTTTTACTTTTAAATCAATCCCTGTGATGGCGGTTCCCACAACAACAGCATAAGCCCCGTAATTTAAGGCTTTTTTAGCTTCTTCTGGGGTAGAAATTCCTCCCTCTGCAATAATAGGAACAGTTAACCTGTTAGCCATTTCTTCTAATAATGAAAATCCTGGGGGTTGGCAATTTTCAGTCTCTTTAGTATAGCCATACAGAGTGGTTCCGACAAAATCTGCCCCTGCTTCTGCTGAGGCGATCGCATTATCCATCGTATCTATATCAGCCATCACTAATTTTCCTAATTTTTGGTGAATCTTGTCAATTAAATCGGCTAATGTTTCCCCTTGGGGACGGTTTCTTAAGGTGCCATCAATGGCGATAATATCGGCCCCTGCTTCAGCGATCGCTACTGCCTCTTTATAAGAGGGTGTAATATAGATATCATACCCTGAATAGTCCTGTTTCCACAGGCCAATAATAGGACTATTGGGCAATTCTTTTCTGACTTGCTTGACATGATCAGGAGTATTAACTCTGATGCCTTTTGCCCCTTGATTGATGGAAGCTTTGGCCATAGCAGCAATAATTTTTGCATCAAATAATGGGGAATCAACGGGAGATTGACAGGAAACAATTAAGCTAGATTTAGGTATTATCATAAGGGAAAACTTAAGTTATTTAACTGATAATGATTTAGTTATTTCCTGATTCTTCGTTATTAAAGATCAAGGCATTCACTCGCTTTAATAAAAGGTTAGGCTGAATGGGTTTGATGAGATAATCATCGATTCCCTTCTGAGAAATTTCTGTCCATTCTTTTGACGTAATCTCATCTCTTAATAATAACACTTTGGTTGCTTTAGTTTCGGGCATTTCTTTTAAAGATTCATTGATTTTTAATACCTCCGATAAATCTTGGTCTAAAATAACTGCCGATGGTTCCAACAATTCGAGTTTTTTGATAACTTTTGAGCCATCCATCAACCAAATAAAATGATAATTAGCTGCTGTCAATAACTCACCGATTAATGTGGCGATTTCTTCATTACTTTCTACTAAGACAACCGTTTTATTTTTAGTAAATAACGCTTGATTTTCCCCTGACTGATTCGCTGATTTATATTGATTTTGGGGTTGATTGGGAATTCTTACGGTAAAAGTAGAACCCTGATTAATCATAGATTCTACTTCAATGGTTCCTCCGTGAAGTTCCACTAATTGCTTAGTTAATGCTAACCCTAACCCAGTCCCTCCATAAACCCGTCTGCGAGAATTTTCTAACTGTTGGAATGATTCAAATAATAAGGGGATTTGTTCCTCTTTGATGCCAATTCCTGTATCTTCTACTTCGAGAGAAACTTGATTATTTTCTCGCCAAATTCTTAGGGTTACGGTTCCATTTTCTGGGGTGAATTTTAAAGCATTATTGAGTAAATGATAAAGGATCTGCTGGACTCTTTCGGGATCAGCACAAAAGCTGTCTTGTTGCTCACTGATTTGTAAATCTAATGCTAAATTAATGCGACGATGTTCTGCTTCATCACTCACTCTTTGCACAACATTTTTCGCAACTTTTGTCAAGGAAAACTCTCGAACGGCTAACACATATTTTCCTGATTGTAAGTTAGAATATTCGAGAATTTCATTGATCATATCTAACAAATGTTTACCGCTATTTTGAATCGTTTGTAAATATTTTTCTTGTTTATCTACGGGTAAGTTTGAGCTTTCTTGTGACCAGTGTAATAGGGTTCCCGATAAACCGATAATACAAGTTAAAGGTGTTCGTAATTCATGACTCATATTTCCTAAAAATTCACTTTTAGAATGATTGGCAGCTTGGGAAGCGACTAAAGTATCACGCAGTTCTTGGGTTCTTTCAATAACTCGTTGTTCAAAGCTATTTTTTTGTTCTTGGACTTGAGCGTATAATTGTGCTTGGTAAATAGCAACGGCTAAATGTTCTCCTATTTGTCCTAAAAATGCTTTTTCATTGTTCAACCATTGTCGTTTTTTAAAGCATTGATGAGCAATTAACAATCCCCATAATTTACCATCCACAACAATCGGAGCGATTAACTTAGAGAGTACCCAATATTTTTCCAAAAATTGACTTAAACATAAGGAAGATGAATAGCGTCTTTCTACATCATCAATCGCCACAATTTCTCCTTGACGATATTTATATTTATATTCAGGAATATTGGCAAAACAAGTATCTTCTGCAGTAACATTGAGTAAAGAAGGAATACTTTGAGAAACCCGTGATTCATAAGTCACTAAACCCCAAGTTCGTCGTAAATTTTCTGACTCGGAACTGGATAGGGTTTTTTCTCGAAATTCATAGATAACTAAACGGTCAACTTGTAAAAAACTGCGTAATTCTCTAACAGCTGTTTCTAAAATAACGGATAATTCTAAACTTTGACGAATTTGACCCACAACTTGATTTAAAAGTCTTTCTTGAGCAACTTGTTGACGCAAGGCTTCTTCCACCGGTTCACAAACCCTCAGTCCCTCATACATAACCTCTGAAGTTTCGGAGAATTCAGGTACTAAAATGTTCCATAAGCGACCGTTAAAATGAGATTGTAGGGGGTTTAATTGGGGTAAATGAGGTAGAAGGTAGGGAGTTAAGCGATCGCGCCAAGGAGAGCCATTATCAAGGTGTTGGTGTAACTTATGGGTGAACTCGGCGATCGCTTCAGCCTCGCAAGTAATGCTAACCTGATAAGATAGGGACGAGGCGTTGAGTGTGCCTTGGAGTAACGCACATAACTGGGACGATAACAACAGATAGAACTTTTTGGTTCCCAGTATTTCGACAGTGTTTTTTATTTCTGAAGAAATTATGGAATCATCTAGCAAAATTGTGGTTGAACCTTCCATCTCCACTAGCTCGCGCCAAAGAGAACAAAGTTCCTCAAATATACTAATCGGTAAAGTTCGACGTAAAATAGATTTTGAAACAGGATTCATTATATTGGACAAGGCTAGAGGAAAAGAGACATAATCCTTGAGTAGAATCTCTCCATTTTCTATCCTATCCTGAAACTTCGTTTTGTTTAAATATTAAGGAGTCTTAATGCACCGCATAGCTGCTACCCCTGGAGGTTGGAATGCTGATCAAGAAGGCGTTATCTTCATTGAACAAAATCACGCACCGATTGTCTTTTTAAGCGCAGCCGATACAGATATTCAAAGTTTAGCTGCTTGTTGGCCTTTGTTACCTGCTAATTTTCCTGAAATACGCGCAACAAATATTCTACAATTACAACAGCAATTAAGTATTGATACTTATGCTGATACGGTTTTATCTCAGGCTAATGTCATTATTTTAAGATTATTGGGGGGTCAATCTTATTGGACCTATGGGTTAGAAATTATTAAGGAAGTTGCTGAATTAAATCATATTACACTCTTCATTTTACCAGGGGATGATCACTTAGATGAAACTTTGATGAGTCATTCTACTGTTAGTTTTTCCAACAGTCATAAGTTATGGTGTTATTTAACGCAAGGTGGCCAAGAAAACTGGCTTAATGGCTTAAAATTTGTATCTGATCTTTGTTGGCAAACTAATTATCATCCTTCTCAACCTAAACTTGTACCTAATTTTGGTATTTATGAGAATAATGTAGAAAATAATAACAATTTTCCTCAGGCTATTATTCTATTTTACCGTTCTCATTATTTAGCAGGTAACCTACAACCTATTGATGCTTTATGTAACAGTTTATTAGGGAAACAAATTAATCCTATTCCTCTTTTTATCTCTTCTCTACGTGATCCCGATATTCAAAATCAATTGATTGATTATTGTCAATCTTTATCTGCTCATCCTATCCAGCTAATTCTCAATACAACCAGTTTCTCTTTGGGTAAAATTGATGATAATTCTTGTATTCATTTATGGCAAACTTTAGATATTCCTATCTTACAAGTTATTTTTAGTAGTGGGACAGTAGAACAATGGGAAAATAGCTTTCAAGGATTAAATCCTAGAGATGTAGCCATGAATGTTGCTTTACCCGAAGTCGATGGTAAAATCATCACCCGCGCTGTTTCTTTTAAGTCAGTGAAAACCTGGAATAACAAGCTAGAAACTGATGTTATTGTTTATGAATCTGTAGAAGATAGAATCAATTTTGTTACCGAGTTAGCCGCTAATTTTATCAAGCTTAAAAATACCCCCATTCATCAGAAAAAAATTGCTCTAATTTTAGCCAATTATCCCAATAAAGATGGAAGAATAGCCAATGGAGTTGGTTTAGACACCCCTGAAAGTTGTCTCAAAATTTTGCAAGCTTTACAACAAGAAGGTTACAACATCAAAGATATACCAATAACGGGGGATGAACTTATACAACGGTTAACCCAAGGAATAACAAATGATCCTGAAAGTAAGGAATTACGTCCCATTCATCAATCTATTTCTTGTGCAGAATACGAACAATATTTCCAAAGCTTACCCCTAGAAATTCAACAACAAATTACACAGCGTTGGGGTCATATTGAAGAATTAAATCATGTTGATTCTTATCCTATTTCTGGTATTCAATTAGGTAATATTTTTATTGGTATTCAACCCTCTAGAGGTTATGATTTTGACCCTAGTTTAAACTATCATGCACCAGACTTAGAACCCACCCCCCATTATTTAGCTTATTATTATTGGTTAAAA
>JASJBX010000175.1 GCA_030066295.1 Crocosphaera sp. | reverse complement strand
CCTCTCCCTCTGCTTCCCCTGCTCCCCACACTCCCCACTATTCCTCAAGATCAACCCCTAATTCTCTTAATTTCGCCTCTAATTGTTCAATTTTTTGCAAGGCTACATCTTTCTGTTGACGTTCGTATTCTTTTTGTTTTCTTTCTTCATTAGCAGTTTCTTCTGGAGTCGGAACTAATTGACCTTCAGGGGTAAAATACCGTAATTTTTCCTCATATCTATCCTGCCATAACCATTCTAAGGATTGAATGAGGTGTAAATTACTTTCCAAAGGCGGTTCATCGCTCCAAAACTCCCCTTGAGGATAGATTATCTCATGGTTTTGTTCTTGATGTGGAGAAGATGGGGATTCAGTGAGGGTCATGGATTAATATCTATCTTAGCGTGGACTTGATGTATTTAAACTTCGTGGGTCATGAGAATTTTAAGCATTTTTTCCCCTAATAATTCGGGTTGTTCTACCATGGATAAATGGCCACAATTAGGAAGATCAATAACATTATTGGCTTGATATTGGAACAGTTCATGAAAACTGGCTAAATAACGAACATATTGTGGTTCCATGACCGTATCTTTATCCCCCGAAAAAAAGTAAACCGGTTGAACAAGACGGGAGACAATTTGCGGTAATAAATGCACTTCTGCTTCTGTGGTAGAATCTAACAGTGAGCCTAGGGCTGCTTCTGGATCGGCTTGCATTAAGTCTAGGACTCGTTGTTTACCCCATTGTCGATCAATGGGACTGGCAACCATCATCCTTGAGAAAAGAACATCGATTAAGGGGACATTAGATAGCCAAGGGGGACGATATTTAATCAATTGTTTTCCAGCTAATCGAAATCGCTCAAATTCCTCTTTTAAATAGATACCTCCCCCTGCATTTAAACAGACAACCCCTTTTATTTTTTCAGGACAAAGATCGGCCCCCCATAAAGCAATACTTCCCCCCAAAGAATGACCCACTAACCAGCCTCTCTTAATGTCTAATTTTTCCAGTAAAATAATTAAATCTTGAGCATAGGCTGCTAAGGTGTAAGGGGATGAGGTTTTATATTCTGTTGATAAACAATTCGTTATGGGTTGAGATTCTCCAAAACCTCTGAGATCATAGGTGAGACAAGGATAATCTGGAGACAACTGATTAATTAAAGGAAGCCAATACTGACGGCTCAATAGCCAGCCATGAATAAAAATTAAAACGGGGGTTGAGGGTTTAGGGGATGGAGACGTTAGCTCATAAGCATGAGGAACTCCCAATATATCGATGGTTGGCATAGATGGTCTTACCCTATGAAAAAGTCATGACGACGTTTTTAGTTAAAACTACTCGATAATAATGGTCTTGTCTTGTCCTATTATAAATTAAAGGGGACTGTTATGGTCAACGTTATTTTTACGAGGATGGATGAAAAAAATTCTAATTCTATTAATTAAAGTCTATCGAAAGTTTATTTCTCCTTTATTTCCCCCTAGTTGTCGTTTTCGACCCACTTGTTCTCAATATACTTTAGAGGCGATCGAGAAATTTGGAGCGTTACAAGGCAGTTTTTTGGGGTTAAAAAGGATTTTACGCTGTCATCCTTTTCATCCAGGAGGGTATGATCCAGTTCCTACTACAATTAAAAAAGAAACGAAGGAATGAGTTGAGTTTCTCCTATTGAATATATAATTTTTCTTTTTCTGCTGAGTCGAGAAATGATGCTTTAAAAGAGTTATTTATCATCTTTTTAATGTCATTTTCTGTTAAATTAAGAGCTTCAGCGATCGCCATAAAGTTTTCGTTCAAGTAACCGCCAAAATAGGCAGGATCATCGGAATTAATGGTGATACATAATCCTTGCTCTAAAAGAAGCTTTAGGTTATGTTCTTCTAAGGAATTAAAAACTTTTAGCTTAACATTAGACAAAGGACAAACAGTTAAGGGAATTTGTTTCTCAGCTAAATAGTTAACTAATTGAGGATCGTCAATACAACGCACTCCATGATCAATTCTAGACACTTTTAAGAGATTAATTGCTTGCCAAATATAATCAGCCTCTCCTTCTTCTCCTGCATGAGCAACGGTTAAAAATCCTTCTGCTCTTGCTTGATCAAAAACAGGTTTGAACTTAGAAGGTGGGTTGTTTTTCTCGGCAGAATCTAGGCCAATGGCTTTAATTTTATCACTATGTTTAATTGCATTATTTAAGGTTTCAAAAGCTGATTCTACACTCAAATCTCTCAGAAAACATAGGATTAAATGACTGGAAATTCCTAATCGTTCTTTCCCTGCTTTTAATGCTTCACTAATTCCTGTAATAATAACTGTAAATGGTACTTTTCTATTCGTATGAGTTTGAGGATCAAAAAATATTTCTGTATGACAAATATTTTGTTCTTTTGCTTTCTGTAAATAGTGCCAAGTCAAGTCATAAAAATCTTCTTCGCAACAAAGAACATTTGCTCCTTGATAATAGATATTTAAAAAGGATTGAAGATCATTAAATTGATAAGCTTGTTTCGCTTCTTCTACAGAGTTAAAGGGTAATTTTATATGATTACGTTGTGCTAATTTAAACATTAATTCTGGCTCTAAGGAACCTTCTATATGTATATGTAGCTCTGCTTTTGGCAATTGTTTGATTAATGTTTTCATGGTTGATTCCTAAGAAGAGCCAGTTTAAAATAATCAGAAAAAGACTCAATCCATTTGAGTTAGCATTACATATCCTATATTAATGAATAAGTCAAGACAATAGCTCCTGATTATTAGTAAAACTTATGAAAAATTAGAATAAAAAACAAAATAAAAATATTCTACTGTCTTTACATAACGCAATGTGTGAGAATTTTTAGCAATAAGCAACGAGTTTACTGGGTTGTGGTATGATGGACGAGATTAAAAATCTGTAGCCAGTGTATCTACTTAGAAAAAACCAGCCAAGATTCCCAGTATTGCGTTACTAAAGCGATCAAAAAAGACCGTAACAACCAATATCAGCCAAAAAATAGAAAACAATTTGAGCATCCGTACTAAGGTCGTGTAAATGGATATTAAGCTGCTCTTGACAAAAATAGCTAAATATGCAGTAAATCAGGAATCAAGACAGACTCCAACGCAAAAACAGCCAAAATATGAGTGGTTTTTCAGCATTGAGCTAAAATCAAAAATAACCACAAAAAAGATAGAGACTCCATGATTCCAACCGTTATTGAAACCTCTGGCCGTGGTGAACGTGCCTTTGATATCTATTCCCGTCTCTTGAGGGAACGTATTGTCTTTCTGGGACAAGAGGTAAGAGACGAAAATTCTAATTTAATCGTCGCCCAGTTATTATTCCTCGAAGCAGAAGATCCTGACAAAGACATTTATCTCTATATCAACTCTCCTGGAGGTTCTGTGTCGGCTGGATTAGGGATTTTTGATACCATGAATCAAATCCGTCCCGATGTCTGTACCATTTGTATTGGCTTAGCAGCGAGCATGGGAGCCTTTCTCCTCAGTGCAGGGACTAAAGGCAAGCGCATGAGTCTTCCCAACTCTCGCATTATGATTCACCAACCTCTCGGTGGAGCGCAGGGCCAAGCCACAGATATCGAAATTCAGGCCAAGGAAATTCTGTATCTTAAGGGACTATTGAATAATCATTTGGCCAGTCATACCGGACAACCCTTAGATAAAATTGCTGAAGATACCGAACGGGACTTCTTTATGTCAGCCGAAGAAGCGCAGGAATATGGGTTAATCGATCAAGTAATTAACCGTCGTCCCTCTGCGAGTAATCCTCCCGTGGTTGCTGATTCGTAGTCCTCACCCTAGTTAATAGTCAATAGTTGGGGTTAATCTTGATTTGAGCAACGATCAACCTTAATCTATATGACTATTAACGAATCATCCAAGATAGCGTATGTTGAGATCATTGGGAGAAAACTTGTATCGATGGCGCAAAATGCTACTCATTCCTGCAACAGTAGCAGGGTTGGTGGTTGGTGCTAATTGGACAGGGATATTTGAACCTGTAGAATTATTAACATTTGATCAATTTTTTCGCTGGCGATCGCAGGAAGACTCTTCTTTTTTGAAGTTACCAGAAAAAGTTGATCCGAGAATGGTTATTGTTACCATCGATGAATCAGATATTATTACCTTAAAAAAATGGCCGCTTCCTGATGGTAAGCTTGCTCAACTGATTAATATTATCAAAAAAGAAAATCCCAGAGTCATTGGTTTAAATATTTTTCGAGATTTTCCCATTGCACCCGGTACAGAAGCCTTAAATGATGTTTTTAGCAACACACCTAATTTAATTGGGATTGAAAAAGTAATCGGGGATGCTATCCAACCCCCTCCTATTTTATCACAATCTAAACAAGTGGGGTTTGTTGATTTAGTGCTTGATAATGATGGAAAAATAAGACGAGATTTATTATCGATCACCTCTGAAAAATTTGGACAAAAATTAAGTTTCAGCCTCACTTTAGCCTTAACGTATCTAAAACAGGAAAATATTATCCCTACACTAAATCATTCTTCTCAAAATGAAGACGAAATAATTATCGGAAAAGCCCATTTATTTCCCCTGGATAAAAATGCAGGTAATTATGTCAATATAGACAATGGGGGTTATCAAATTTTACTTAATTACCGTGGGGGTGAAAAAAGTTTTCAGACTATTTCTATTTTAGACGTTCTTAGTCAACAATATCCAGACAATTTATTTCACGATCGCTTGGTTTTAATTGGAGGGACAGCAGCAAGTATTCAACCCTCTTTATTGACTCCCTATAATCAATCTTATCCCACTTCAGGAACGATCATTCAAGCCAATGCAATCAGTCAGATTTTGAGCGCAGCGTTAGATGATCGTCCCTTACTCAAAGTTTGGTCAGATCCTTTAGAATGGGTATGGATTTTAACCTGGACAACCATAGGTATGTTCACTACGTATTTTATTTTCAATCGAAATAGTTTTCAATATAATACCATTATTAAATGGAGTGTATTTATAGTCAGTAATTCTGGGTTAGGATTATTGTTAATAGGTGGTAGTTATCTGCTATTTTTAAAAGGTTGGTGGGTTCCGACGATTACCCCTTTAATTGCCATCATTGGCTCATCGATGATTGTGATGGTGGATAAGTGGAAATATTTAGCTACTGTTGATAGTTTAACCCAAGTTCATAACCGTTTCTATTTTGATAAAATCCTAGAACAAACTTGGTTATTAAATCAGTTATCTCGTCGAAAAACCTCATTAATTTTATGTGATATTGATCATTTCAAACAATATAATGATACTTATGGTCATCCTGCGGGCGATCGCTGTTTAAAACAAGTAGCTCAAGCTATCCGTATCGCTATTCGTGGTACTGATTTCGTCGCCCGTTATGGGGGAGAAGAATTTGCTATTATTTTACCTAAAACTGATAGTAAAGAGGCGAGAAAAGTAGCTTTAAGAATATTAAGAAAAACGAAGTTTTTGAAGATTGAGCATAGTCGTTCCTCCACTAGTGATTATGTTACCTTGAGTTGTGGGGTTTCTAGTTTACGTCTTGAGGATCAATCTTCGGCTAAAACATTAATTGATCAAGCCGATATAGCCCTTTATAAAGCTAAAGAGCAAGGGAGAAATAGAGTTATTAGTTATGACTCTTTATTGGTTAGTGAAAACTAAAGACTATGGGTTAACTTCGGGAAGATAGGTAATGATTTTTTCTGCTCTTTTTTCCCAAGAAAATCCTTTGCCATATTCAATATTTTCTGTATATCCTGTTGATTTTCTCGGATAATTTTCTAAAGCTTTTTTAATAGATTGAGCGAAAATATTAGGATCGTCAGGGGGAGACCAAACCGCCAGAGGAACCGTCTTTTTAAAAGTCATTAACGGGGGAATTTCGGTGGCAACGATGGGGGTTCCTGACGCTAAATACTGGAAAAACTTAACAGGATTAGTAAAATTAGCTGACTTACCCGACAGATGAGGATGGGCTAAAAGATCAGCAGCTTGAAACAGACTAATAAGACGCGATCGCGGTACAATCCAACCCAAAAAATCAATATTTTCTACCTGTTTACTTCGGGCTAATTCTCGATAAGATTTAACTTGTTCTTCTGTTCCTCCCGTAATAGAAAATTGAATCGTGGGTAACAGTTTAGCCACATCAATTAATAAATCAACCCCCTTAAAAGGGTAAAGTGCGCCAGAATAAATCACTAACTTTTCCCGATTATTTTTTAATAACTGTTCACGCCATTGTTGAGCTTCATCAGGCTGTCTTTGCAAGAAAGTTTGGTTAAACCCATTATGCAACCAAATCGCTTTTTCTGGGGGCATTCCTGCCTCGATCATACTCTGTCTAGTTAACTCAGATTGAGTCACACACAACCGGAAAGAAGGATTATTAACAATCTCTTCTTCAAAGGGATGTTCAGCAAAATAATGACGTTCAAAAATAGTCGGAATTTGGTTTTTGACCGCAGCTTTCGCAAAATTCCAATTTCTGGTATGCACTGCATTAATTTTATGTTTGAGGTGAAATGGTAAATAATATTTACAGACCAAACTACTCTCATTGAAACGATTAATTCCTTTACGAATAAGCTGAGGAATAAATAGAGGCAAGAAATTTAAGCGATCTTGAATATCATAAAACTCAACAAAACTCTCCCTAGGTTTTTGTAAGTGAAAAGGAGAAAATAACGACCCCAAACTTAAGTCAGAGGTGGGGTTATCAGGATAAGCTAAAATGGTTTTGTAACCCAGATTAGCCATGGCATTAGCACACATAACATCGTGAATTTCGTGGGCAGAATCTGGTTGTTGTGAAAGGTGACTATAAACTAAATAATATTTCATCAGAAAAATAAGAGAAATAAACTAAATTCTAGCAAATCTTAACCCCAATGATTAGAGTTTTTGCAACCTAACTGATATAGTCAAAGATAGACTGATATTGCCATCATAGGAGAGTAAGCAGTGGTTCGGTTAAATCAGCGATCGCCATTAATCAAGTTTCTGTCCAGTTCACTATTAATTGGCCTTCTGAGTTGGGGGTTATTGGGGTGTAGCGATCGCTTAGAAGCGTCTTCCCCAGTGCGAGAACCGGCTGCTGTTCCTGTCAACACCAGTCAATTAACCGAAGTGTCCCCCCCGACGGTGATTCAAGAACTCAAAGAGATTTTAGCCCAATATCATCCCCAGGTGACCATTATCAGTCCCAAACCTCAACAAATGTTCTCAGAAACCAATGTTTCTGTACAACTGGAGGTGAAAGATTATCCCCTATTCAAAGACGAAACTTTAGGATTGGGCCCCCATTTACAGCTGATTGTGGATAACGAACCCTATCGGGCCGTTTATAATGTGGATGAGCCGATTATTTTAGAAAATTTAAGCCCTGGAACCCATACCATCCGAGTGTTTGCCTCTCGTCCTTGGCACGAAAGTTTTAAAAATGAAGGGGCCTACGCGCAAAGGACTTTTAGTGTCTTCACGAAAACAGAAGATAACTCTCCCTCTGCGTCTCTTCCTCTGTTAACCTACAGTCGTCCCAAAGGTAGTTATGGGGCCGAACCGATCATGTTAGATTTTTATCTAACCAATGCACCCTTACATTTTGTAGCACAAAGCGATCCCGATGATGATATTGTGGACTGGCGGATCAAAGCCACCATTAACGGGGAAAGCTTCTTGATTGATACCTGGCAACCCATCTATTTAAACGGGTTTGAACCAGGAAAAAATTGGGTACAGTTAGAATTTATTGATGAACAAGGAGAGGAAGTCAATAACGCTTTTAACGATACCGTCAGAGTCATTAACTATGAACCCAAAGGAGAGGATACCCTCTCAAAACTGGTACGAGGAGAATTATCGGTTGAAGTAGCGCGTTCGGTGGTTGACCCCAATTATGTGTATACCCTAGAACCGGAACCCACTGAGGAGAGTCTTCCCCCTGAAACCGTTGAAGAGGCCCTCGACTCTGAAGAAGTGACCGAAACCATTGAAGAGGCCATCGACTCTGAAGAAGTGACCGAAACCGTTGAAGAGGTGATCGAAGTAGAAGAGTCTGCATCTGAACCCATAACCAGTCCTACTTCTCAAGAGATGATGGAAGAAGAAAGCGAAGCGGTAGACGTTGCATCAGAGACCCTGACAGAAGAAACAGAAACCTTAGAACCTTCCTCTGAAGAGACAGTGATAGAAGTAACAGAACCCTCGCAAGAATCTGTAGATACTTCATCAAACATCGAACCCTTAGAAGAAACAGAAACCACCATAGAAGTGATTGAATCAGAAAACATTGTCAATGATGACATTTCTGTTCAAGACTCATCTTCTGTCTCAGAGATAATAGAGTCTGAAACGGTTAATCCTTCTTCTGAGGAGACTCCTCCAGCAGAGAAACCTCAATGGCTTGAGAATTTCTTCGATTTCTTCAAAAAAATTGATTTAAGTAGGGTGACGGACTTAATTGACCAGGTGAAAGCCAAGTTAGGCCAGTAAGTTGTGGGCAAACTCTTGACATATCTAAAAGGATAGTTAAAATTTCTAGCTTTTTCTTGGGAACTAAATTATCCTGAAAGGTGTCAGAAGACAATTTGCTCAATATAGTTTACCCAATTAGGTTGGAGTGAGGTCATCGTGTTTATGAAACACTCACATATGTTAGCAGGATTAGCCCTTGGCTTATCCTTAATGGGAATTTCTCCCGCTCAAGCAGAACCTGCTCAACAAGAGGTTCTCATCAGTCAATTAGCTGGCCACGAACTGGAAGATCCTATCGACGTTTATCGTAAAGACTGGTTAGACTTTAAATTTGACGAATACATCATCGGTCGCATCCGTGGTGTTACCGGAGATGTGGCTCAAATTCAGATCATTTCTGCTGGTATTAACAAAGATGCTCACGTCAGAGTTACTCATGACGTAGGTTTCACCACCGGAGAAAGAGATGTTTGGCACGTAACTGCCCAAATGCCTCATTTATGGCCCAATCTTGTGGCTGGTTCCGATGTCATCATGAAAGTCGAAGATGGCGAATTCGTTATCATCAGTGATAAGCGTTCTTATTACCGCGCACAACAAGTTTATTCTCGTCCCTACTGGGTGTCTCGTTTAGATTTACGGGAAGTTCCTGAAGTTGTACGCACTAATATCAGTTGGGATCGTCCTGATGTTAGTTTACCTCCTTTAGAAGAAAATCAAGCTGAGATTGCACCTCCTCCCGAGCCTGTTCCTGGTATGTGGTAAGGTTGATCTTATCAGGGAGTTAGAGAATTTGGTGACAAGAGCAAAATTTAATTATTGGTAAAATAAAGGCGGTACTTACGAGAGAATTGTTAAGTACCGTCTTTAACTTGTATCTGACACTACCATCTCCTGTTAATACTAGAGCCTCTTTTTGTAGTGATATAATCATATAAGGTAACTCAAGTACAAAAAAGAATTGTGAGTTTGCTTTTTTTATCTGTTACAGTCTCCTTCTTTCTTTTGCTAATTTTTAATCAGACTTTAATTGTAGAATTATGGAGAGTGAATCTTCAGGATGCAAGTTATCCGATAGAGCATCCAAAAGCTAAGTTAATCAAAGTAACTGAAGACAAAGCTATTGGCATGAAAATGCTAGAAGAACATATAAAGCCAGGTGATTCATGTTTTGTCTATGGTCAAGCTGCTATCTTTTATTCCTTATTTCAATGTGAAAATCCAACAAGAATTGATACAGTAGCTTCAGACTTTTTTACATTAAATGATGCGAATGAAGGGGTTGCTTCTTTACGCAAAAACCCTCCGAAATGGATCATTAAAACTGTTGGACTGGGGGTTCCTGAAAAGATTGAAAATGATTGGAATAAATCGCCAAATTTTTATGGACCTTTTCGTCAAGAATCTGCAAAAAGGTTACATCTTAGTTTACAGAAAATGATAGTTAATTATGAATTAGTAGGGGATGTTGAGACCTTAATTCCAGAAAATAAAAGAGTTAGCGCAAAGGAAATGGATAAAAGCTTTAAACTACGTCTTTATAAGCATAAATATTAATTTTAATAATTATTTTTTCAACCGAAAAAAATTCAACGCGCGAGATAATAATTTAGGACGAGAAAAATTATCTTTAAATTTCTTAAATTCTCCTGCATCAAACCAAATCCCCTGACATTGGGGACAGGTTTCATACCAAATGGGATGTTTATCCAGGTCGAACATTTTGACCATGGCAATATGACAATGGGGACAAGGAATATCTGTGTCTAAGACTTCTTTTTGGTTGTCCCTCAGTCTTCCAATATCGATGTTTTCTGAACCCTTAAGCTGCTTGAGGTTGTCTGCTTCTGAAGAGTCGAACCAAATACCATTACATTGACAACAGCGATCGACTTCGATATCCTCGTACGTAATCGCTTCTAGTTTTCCTCCACACTTAGGACATCTTAATAACTTCATCGTATTTTTGACTCTTCTAGGGCATCTAAATTCTATCAGATGTTTTTAATCATTCCTTAAAATTCTAAGCTTATTTTTGGTTTTAACTATGAATGAACCTTCAAAACGAACGATTGGCTTAACGGGAGGAATCGGAACAGGAAAAACAACGGTTTCTCATTATTTAGCTACAGTTTGTCGCATTAAAGTTTTGGATGCTGATACTTACGCGAGGGAAGCTGTTCAAAAGAATTCCCCTATTTTACAAATCATAAAAGAACGATATGGAGCAGAAATTTGTTTAAATAATGGGGAATTAGATCGCAAAAAATTAGGTAATATTATTTTTAATAATTCTCAAGAAAAAAAATGGTTAGAAAGTCAGATTCATCCCTATGTTCGACAGAGATTTCAAGCAGATATGGAAAACGCGCAAGAGCAAATTCTTGTTTTAGATATTCCCTTGTTATTTGAGTCGAAATTAACTTATTTAGTAACAGAAATATGGGTGGTTTATTGTTCTTATGAAGAGCAATTACAGCGCATAATGAAGAGGAATCATCTCACTGAAAAAGAAGCGATCGCTCGCATTAAAAGTCAGTTACCCATGGACGAAAAGGTTAAGAAAGCTGATGTTATTCTTGATAATAGTTCTACCCTAGAAGCATTATATCAACAAATTGAACAGAAATTAAACAAGGAATAGTATTATGAGATTAGGCTATTTTATCTTGTTTTTCCGCTTCTAATTTTGGGTTTAAATATAGGTTTTGTAGTAATACACCAGCCCCTGCAACCCAAGGGGGAAGAATTAAAGCCCCTAAAATTCCTAAGAGTTGAACCCCACTTAAAACCGCTAATAATTGATACAAAGGAGGAACATTAACCGATGAACCCACTAACAAAGGATCAAGCACATAAGTTTCTAAATTTTGAATAATAACAAATAGTAAAAGTACCCAAAGAAACAGCCAACCTCCTTGAGCAATAGCGACAATTAAAGCAGGAATAGAGCCAAAAACTGGGCCAAAGAAAGGGATTAAATTAGTAATTCCGGCAATGGTTCCTAACCCTAAAGCAAATTCACCAATACCTAAAAACTTTAAGCCCAAACTAACGGTTAATCCTAAGATAAAAGAGACTAATAATCTACCTTGAATATAGCCCCCCATTCTTTGACTAACGGGAACCACTTGATCCTTTAATTTCTCATCCCAAGGGACAGGAAATAAGCTAACAATCCCATTAATTAATTTTTGGGAACCTGATAACATATAACCCGATAATAGGATGGCCAACAGCACATTTAAGACACCTCCGACGATCCCTCTGGTTAGTCCACTCACCCCAATTAATAACTGTTGACTTGATTTGAATGTCCAAGAAACAATCGATTGTAAATTAAATTGTTTGTTAAGAAAATCAAGTATTTCTGGTTCTGTAAATCCTTTTTCTGTCATAAATAATTGAACTTGTTTACTCAATATTTCTATGTATCCTGGTAATTTTTCTAGTAAACGTTGCAATTGAGTAATAATTGTTGGGCCTAATAATAAGCCGATTCCTGTTAATAATGACAACAAAAGTAAATAAACAAAAATAACTGCAAACCAACGAGGAAAGCCCATTCTTTCAACACTTCCCACTAAAGGGCTTAACGTAGATGCAATCACAATGGCAATCATCAGAATAATAATTAATCCTTTGAGTTGCCACAATAATAATAATAGAAATGCAGCACTACCAATGAGCAGTAAATTAGACAACGAGAGGGCAATCTTTCGTTTAAGAATCATAATTAAAAATATGGATAGGGTCTAAATTTTCAGCAGGAACAAACTTAAACATACGAGAATAAAAATAGAATTCACTATCTAAGGCATATTTAATATTATCAGCTTGTCGAAACCCATGTTGTTCCCCTTCAAAGGGGATATAAGCAACAGGAATTCCTTGATTTTTAAGAGATTCTATCATCATTTCTGCTTGACTGGGAGGGACAACTTTATCTTCTAACCCTTGAAAGAATATCACAGGACAATTTAATTTTTCTGTAAAATTAATGGGCGATCGCTGTTGATAAATTTCTTTTTCTTCGGGATAGTTACCCACTAATTTATTTAAGTAACGAGATTCAAATTTATGGGTATCTTTCGCCAATGATTCTAAATCACTGACCCCATAATAACTAGCTCCTGCTTTAAAAGTATCATAAAAAGTTAAGGCTGCTAACGTCGTATACCCCCCCGCACTTCCTCCAGAAATTGCCAAGCGATTGCCGTCTACTTTTCCTTGTTGAACCAAATATTTCGCCCCATTAATACAGTCATTAACATCAACAACACCCCAATTTTTTTCTAACCGTTGACGGTAGGCTTTTCCGAACCCGATACTTCCTCCATAATTAACATCAAGATAACCAAATCCTCTACTGGTCCAATATTGAATTTTTAAACTAAAACTAGGGGTGGCTGCTGCCGTTGGTCCGCCGTGACTTTTAACTAACAAAGGGGGTAACTCTTCATCAGGAAATGTATAATCTTTATTCTGTGGTGGATAGTACCAACCATAAGCGGTTAATCCATTTTCAGTGGAAAATTCTATTAATTCTGGTTGAGAAAAATAGCCAGTTTCAATGTCAATCTGACAAGAAGATTTTAAGACGCTAGTCTGACTTAAGTTCAAGTCTAAATAAATAATTGAAGCGGGTTCTATGGTCGATGAACCAACGAATACGACTTGCTTACCCTGACTATGAAGAGAAGCCAGATTATTGTAAGGAAGCTCTAAGATACTGAGTTGTTTATGGGGTATATTTAAACTGCCTAAATACCAGCGTCCCTCTTGACTAAAAGCACAAATAACCTCCTGCTCAGATACAAACGTATAAGTAGATAATCCAAACACCCAATGAGGGTAAGAAAATTCAGCCGTAAACGGAAAGATAGGGATATTATTGACATTGGATTTATAACAATAAAGATTGCACCAACCCGACTGATCGCTTATATAATATAAGTGACCATCTGGTGACCATTTTGGTTCATTGATGGCTTCGTCTATATCCCCTGCAATCCATTTTATCTCACTCAAAGAGCCATCATTTTCAATCGTTCCTAACCATAATTTTGTGCCATCCCACGGCATATTCGGATGATTCCAACTCATCCAAGTAAGTTGTTTTCCGTCAGGACTTAAACGAGGAGAAGAATAAAAATCATCTCCTTCTATTAGGGTCTTAATTTCTCCTGTTTTAATATCAATCGAAACAAGTTTATTTTCACATTCCTTATCAGGATGACTGTGATCTTCACACACACTAATTAAACGATGATGACCGCTATCTAAAACAAAATCAGCATAACGACATTTATTTTCAGGGGTTAATGGTTTGGGGTCTTCATTGGGTAACTGTTGATAAAGACGTTGATCTTGATAGTTAACAAAATAAATCACCCCATCCCTAACTAAAAAAGCCCC
>JASJBX010000174.1 GCA_030066295.1 Crocosphaera sp. | reverse complement strand
CCATCAATACTAAGTACAGCACAATTATTTTCAAAGTGAAAGTTATTTTTAATTAGAAATTGAGCAATTTCTGATTTATCACAAATAATAGCACGATCAAAACTATAAGCGTTTGTGCCTAAGTTGATAGGATTAAATTGTTCTGTATTCGGAGAAGATAATAAATAGGATAGAGAAGCATTGATTTCTTGCCAACGGTTTAAACATTGATTCATTTCCTCTAATGAAACAATAAAAATTTGATTTGTTTGTGTCTTGACTTGGTTGGCGACTATAAAATAAAAACTACCTATTGCCAATAAGGTAAATAAAAATGAAGTAATATCACCGATTTCTTTAGAATAGGTAGATTTCAAAAATTCAGAAATAATGATAAAAAAGATAAATAATACAAGTATTATTATTAATCTATTTTCACGATTAATCGCCTTAAGTTTTAGTTTTTTATTGAAAAAATAGTGAAACTGTTTACTGGTAAAATATAAAGTATTGTGAGCAGAAATATCACTCAAAACACTAGCAAAAAATGGATCAGTAAATGTTATTATTTTCTTCATTTCTGATGGTTCAAAAGCAAAGGGATGTCCACAATTATAACAATAACTATTGTTAGCTATACGCTGTTTATAATTACTATTTTTTCCACATTTTACACATCTCATAACATCATTTCTCCTTATGTTTGTTAACCAAAACTATCAATCCCATAAAGATAAACCCCTGTGGTTCCTGAATTACTATTATCTTCTAGGGGAAGAAAAGATATCTCTTCATTAGATACAGCACCCAAACTAATCCCTCTGGCGATAATTTTTAGTAAGATTGTAGGACTAAAAGATTCTAATTCTACAAAATTTCCTGACTCTAACCAAGTTAATTCTTCTGATGTTAAATTATTTTTAATTTCTGATGGTAATTGTTTCGCTTTTGTCGCTGATTCTGGACTATTTAAAATAACGTACTTGGGATTTTTGAGAATTTGTCTTGGTGAAATTCCTAAATCATAAATATGAACTGAACTATCTTTGAACCATTGTTGACTATTTCTTAATTCATGGATTAAACTAACTCCTTTGGGACTTGCATTATGTAACCCATAAACTTGTAAGTCAGGATTACGTTTTAACATTTCCATGACAGTGTTAAAGATACTTTCAGGATAACCATCAATACTAAGTACAGCACAATTATTTTCAAAGTGAAAGTTATTTTTAATTAGAAATTGAGCAATTTCTGATTTATCACAAATAATAGCACGATCAAAACTATAAGAATTAGTCCCTAAGTTAACAGGATTAAATCGTTCGGTATTCGGAGAAGATAACAGATAGTATAGACGACCATTAAATTGTTGCCAACGGTTTAACCACGGGTGTACTTGGCTTTGGGAAACAACAAGAATTTGAGAAGTTGGTGTCTTAATTTGATTTATAATTCCTAAATAAATACTCCCCATTCCTAAAAGAGTAAACAAAGCGAAAAATGGAAATGAGTTCCATAAGGTAACACTTACAAAAGTACCAATGACTAGGATAAAGATTCCATAAATAATCAAAATCTTTGAGTTATTTTTGCGACCTTGATAATTATTATCTTCAGATATACTAGACCGATACAAAAATATAATAAATAATAAATTAATAATCCATAAACTTAGGGGTAGGGCAATATTTCCTATTACAATAGATAACAAACCGCCTACAAATCCAGGAAACCAGATATTAAAAAAGATAACTGTAAATACTATTCCACAACCAATATTATTAGACTTTCGTTTTAACCGTTTATCTAAAAAATAGTGAAACTGTTTGCGTGTGAAGAATAAGGTATTCTCAGCAGAAATATCATTCAAAACCTTAGCAAAAAAGGGATCAGTGAATTTTACTTTTTCCTTCATTTCTGTGGGTTCAAAAGTAAACGGATGTCTACAATAATAACAACGACCATTGTTAGCTGTACGATCTTTTAACTTATTATCTCTACCGCATTTTATACACTTCATAAAATAGTTCTCCTTTAATCTAAAATTTGATTGTCAATTAATACTTGATAGTCTTCTCGTTGACGAATTAATCGATGACTTCCTTTTTCTAGTAAAACCTCTGCGGGACGGGGACGATGGAGAAAATGAGAGGACATGGCATAACCATAAGCTCCCACATCTAAAATACCAATAATATCATCAATTTTTAGTGCAGGAAGTTGACAATTTTTACCTAAATAATCCCGTGAATAAGTGGTATTGCCACAAACATCAGTTAAGCATAATGATTGAGGATTTTCTTGCCAAGTAGTAATTTTTCGATACCCTCCATGAACGGAAGGAATTGATAAATTCCCAACTGTTGTATCCACTCCAATTATTTGTTTCTTTCCTTGCCATTTCACAGAAACAACTTTGGCTAATAATATACCACAATTAGCAATTACCGCTCTTCCTGGTTCAATAATTAATTGAATTGGTTTTGATAATTGATTTAATTTATGACTCAATTCTTGACCAAATTTATTCCAATCAAAAGCAACTTTGTCATGACGATAAGGATAGCCAAATCCACCCCCAAAATCTAAATATTCCCAGTCAGGTAATAAGTTCCCTATCTGGATAATATTATCAATCACTTGGGTAAATGCTTGGGTTGCATTGGTTCCTGTTCCTCGATAAAAATGTAATCCTTGTATCTTTAATCCTACGGTTTGAGCTATTTTAATCGCTTCAGAAAATTCGTGAGGTTGTACCCCAATTCTGCTATCTTTAATTAAGTTAGGGGCATTTATTCGTAAGCCTAATTTTAAGCTAGATAAATCCCCTGAAAATGATTGATAAATGTTACATAATAAGTCTAACTGCGATAAACTATCTAAGTTTAACGTTCTCACTCCCCATTTTAAGACTTGTGCCATTTCTTCGGGGTTTAAGTTACTACCACTATAAACAATTTTATCCCCAGAAAACCCTGCTTTTAACCCTAAATAAATATCCCCTGGTGTATTCCCATGCAGTCCCCATCCCTGGGAATTAAATAACTTTAATAGTTCAATATTTCCATTCGTTACTGTTGCAAATTGAAAAAATGTGTTATTATAGGGGATGCTAGAGGTAATATGGGATATGCTGTGGCTTAATACCTCAGATTGATAAACATAAAGGGGAGATCCATAGTAGCTTAACAAATCATGAGCTAATCTTAAGGAAAATGGCTGACATGGATGCTGAGAGAGTTCGATCATATCATTAAAAGACTAAGAAAAGTTTAAGTCAAGGGTCTTCTGATTGTTCATATTTTTAGAGATAATTGGCTTTAATATTAGCATATTTTCTCCAGACTGAGTGAGGGATAGAAAAGGGATGAAATAAGGAAGTCTTCGCTTTTTCTTCTCCTAAAACCTTAACACGCCACACTTCCCACATCAATAATAACCAGAGAATCTCCCCTATTCTTCTGCCCCTTAGATGGCCGCTTATTTCTCCTAAAATAAGTTGTGACGGAAAAGTTTCTATAAATCTTCCTTCTGCTTTTAATATACTAGGATTTAACCAATGACCAAGGGTTAACCATAATGACGTTAAACACCAAGAAGTTAAAGGGACTCCCATCCCTCTTTTTTTGCGCCAAACAATATCATCGGGTAGCCAAGATTCAACCGCTTTTTTAAGAATATATTTCTCGCAAGATTGCTGTAAAAATAAACTTTCAGAGGTTTGAAATGTCCATTGAGTCAACTCAAAATCACAAAAAGGAGAACGAATTCCTAATCCATATTCATTACTTAAATAAGTAGCGCGAGGTTGAATATTTTGTGCGCCTTTTAGCATTAATGTAGCACGACGGAGACGATCTAATAAACCAGTTGAAAATTCCTCATCTAAAGCTGATTTTATCACTTGTTTGGGTTGAATCAACAATAATTTTTTATAAATTTCTGAGGTAAAGATTCGTTTTTCATAACCATAAAGACGGTGAAAAGTTTGTAAATATTGATCGCTAAAATCTTTGTTATATTCAGGATTTTGAAGTTGATAAATATTAGCAGCAATCATGGGTTTATTCGTCCAACCGGCAAATAATTGATCGCCGTTTTCCCCGTTGAAAATAATCTCAGTTTCTTGAGATGCTCTCTGATATAATAGGGATAAGGGAATGGTCACACTGTCACCAAAAGGTAAGTCTAAACCCTGGACAGTCGTAACTAAATTTTTTTTGATTTTTTGGGGATTAATATTAACTTTAACCAGAGGAATATTAAGATGGTTAGCCACCATTTCTGCATAGGGATATTCCGAAAACTGATCCTTTTCAAATTCCAATGTATAACCACGAACGTTAACCCCTGATTGTACTAATACAGCAGCGATAATTGATGAGTCCAAACCTCCTGATAAACAAATCCCCACTGGTTCATTGGTAATTCCTTGTAATTGATTTTGAACCGATTGTTTAAGTAATGTTTGGAGTTGAGGGATCGCTTGTTTTTCCTCATTAAATACTTTAGTGAGAGATTGCCATTGATGAATAATCTTGTGACTGTAACTCACTTGATTATTGACACAAGAAAATTCGATTTCTTCTCCTGCATTGATAGCAGAAATTCCCTCAATAGGAGTTAAAGGGGTGGGGACATAAGAAAAACAAGTATAATCATAAAATGCGGTTAAATTAACCCTTTGAGAAGACAGTAAAGGTAATAATAATTGACAGTGGGAAGAAAACCAAATCCCTTGATTAACTTGTGTCCAATAACTAGGAACTCGACCAAAACTATCCCGTCCTAGAATCAAATTATTTTCAGCTATTTTGATCCAAGCATCCGAAGTATTATTAATTCCAGAAGCAGCAAAACCAATGGCCTTTACATTACCTAATTGACTTTCGAGTAACGTTTCACCAAAGTAGGCAATTTTTCCCGAAATATTGTTATTTTGTTTAAGAATTTGTAACTGATAATTAGTCTTGATCTGGGGAAACAGTTTCTTCAAAGTTTCTTCAACTTTTTGGTCTTGATTGCATCCCCAATAACCTAACCATTGATAGCGTTTACCCACTGTTTTATGATATACTGATAATAGTTATTGGACTTGAAAATTATGCTGACTCAATAAGCGATCGCCTAAAAACATTTCTACCGTCCAAGTTCCCGATAAAGAAGCATTACCAATGAGATGACGACAATAAGTTGTCCACACTTGCTTATCAATTTTACGGGTTTGATAGACGTTTTGGTGGGACAAGTTTCCTTGAGGATCAATCCATTGACAACTTAAGGATAATTGTTCACCTAGGGGGGCATTTTGTAGGGTAACACGATAAACAATTTCAGTGTTATTTTGACGGTTAATCACCTGAAGATTATCCCCATTATCCTCAGAGAAAGTAAGACGACTTTGATAAACGGTAATATTCTGTAGACGTTGCTGATAGTTTCGATGAAGTAAGATAGTACCTGTCAGAGTAATCATCAAGACAACAATAATCCCCAAAAATATGCGTAACTTACGTTTTTTTTCTTGGTTTAATGTTTCTTGACGACGAACCCGAGTTATAGCTTCATCGAGAAGATCGGGGGATAAATTGAGAGTTTGCAAAATCTCTTCAACATCCTGACGCTCCAAATTTTCGTTTTGTTTGGATAATCGTTCAACTTCAGCAACAATTTTCTCAAGTTGATCGGGGGTGATTTTGTCCATTTTAAACTACGATTAATTCTTTTCTTTGGCTAACACAAAAACGCTACCTTCATTCCCTCTTCCCACTCGTAAATCTTCATCTAAATAAGTAATTTCTAGCCATCCTTGTTGATCCCGATTTTCTGGACTAAAATCCAAAGGAAAAAACTTTTTTCCTGTTTCCAACTCTTTAATTAATTTATTCGGGGATTTATAACCCAAAACCCTTTGTAATCCTGCAATATACCGTTCAAATTTAACCTGTACTCTTTGATCCGATGTCGCTTCAAATCTCGCTGCTACACTAACAATCCCCTCTAAAAAAGGAACGCCAATAATTTCGGCCACATTGTAGAGTTTCGCTTCTTCTGTGCGAATACATTGATAAATTTGTCCCAATTGAAACACAGGAAAACGATCTAATCCTAAAATTCCCTTACTGGTTGTGTATAATAATCGCCAGTTTCCGTCTAATAATTCAGGGGTTTTAATAGGTGCAGGATTCGGGTTATGATCTTCGAGTTGTTCAATGGCTGATAATACCCTCACGCGATCCCTTTCTGTGGCTAATAACCCTCTATTTTTTCCGGCAATGGTTTCTAGTAATTTGGCCTTTTCATTCATTATTAACAATTTCCTTAAATCAGTGAACAGTCAAAAGAGTGAAGGATTAGCAGTGATCAATCATTGATTACTGCTAACTAACATAAGTTAAAGGTTAGGGACATCAAATAACACCTGAGTCATATATTTGTCAGCCCACGCTTCCCCAAAAGCTTTCTCTAAAACACGACGGGTTTTATCGTTTTGTTGTTGCTTCCGACAATAATATTCTTGGCCTTGTCGGTTAAACTCTCGTTGTTGCGTCGAACCGGGTTGAGACTGGTTTGCTTGTTGACAATGAACTTTTAAAAAGTCTCCCACTCGCTTGAGAAACAGGGTTTCTTCTTCCGGGGTATGGGGACGAATAAATAAACAATAATCTGAGAAAATATCACCCCATTCCGGTAACTCCCGTTGATCAGAAAATGAGGGGGTTTCTAGTTGGGATAACGCCTGATTATAATCATTGGAGAGGGTGAGTTCCGGGTTAGCTGGGGATAAATCGGCGATCGCAGCACTAACACCATGCTTACCAGCCACAATATCACAACCAAACATCGGTAAAGCATAGTCAGGGTTAGGAAACATGACGCAATGAAGAATATCCAATCCTTGTCCCACTTTAGCCAATTCTAGGTGCATTTTACGAAATTGGGGGGATTGATAGCAACGGTTTTCAATCACCAATCTTTCCCCTTCTAGTTTCCCTTCTACATAGCCTAACCCATCGGGTAACTCATAGGGACTTAATTCAAGATAGTTTTGCCAATGGGAGATAATAACCTCAGCTAACTCACAAATTAAGGGGTGTAGGGATAAGGTAGTGGATGAGGTTGTTACGGTAGTCATGGGTGAGTAAAAGATGCAACAAAAGACAATGTTCTCAGGATATACTGAGACTGTACCCCGATGTCACAATGCAGACATAACTTAACTTTTGGAGAGATCGATGTTTGGATTAGGGTGGCCCGAAGTGGCTATTATTCTGATTGTTGCTTTATTAATTTTTGGTCCGAAAAAAATCCCCGAATTGGGTTCTTCCTTGGGGAAAACCTTACGGGGTTTTAAAGAAGAAGTCAATAATCCCAGCGATGAAGATGAGTAAGTCAAATTCACGGTATGATGGTAAGTTGGGTTATTCAGTATCAGTGAGGAGTCGAAAGCTGGATAACATCAAGAGAACTATCTAAATTGAGCTTAATTGAAGACAGTATTATGGCAGATCAGATTCGTATTTTAATGTGCGCCCCAGACCACTATGATGTAGATTATGTGATTAATCCTTGGATGGAAGGGAATATACATAAATCAGCCCGCGATCGCGCAGTTGAACAATGGAAGCAACTGTATCACGCCATCAAAGAACGGGCGATCGTAGAATTAGTGGAACCCCAAAAAGGCTGGCCCGACATGGTATTTACCGCTAACGCAGGGCTAGTATTAGGGGATAATGCCATCGTCAGTCGTTTTTACCATAAAGAAAGACAAGGGGAAGAACCCTACTTCAACGAATGGTTTGGAAATAATGGGTTCAATGTATTTGAACTGCCGAAAGATTTACCCTTTGAAGGGGCCGGTGACGCTTTATTTGATAGAGAAGGCCGCTGGTTATGGGCCGGATATGGGTTTAGATCAGAATTAGACTCTCACCCCTATATTGCCCAATGGTTGGACACAGAAGTATTATCCTTACGCCTCATCGATGATCGCTTCTATCATCTGGACACTTGTTTCTGTCCCCTCACCGGCGGTTATTTACTCTATTATCCCCCCGCCTTTGATGCTTACTCTAACCGCCTCATTGAACTGCGTATCCCCGCAGAAAAGCGTATTATTGTCGAAGAACCCGACGCGGTCAAATTCGCTTGTAACGCGGTTAATATTAACCACACCATCATCATGAACCAAATAAGCGACAGCTTAAAACAACGGTTAAATGAGGTGGGGTTTGAAGTGGTACAAACCCCCTTATCCGAGTTTCTGAAAGCAGGTGGGGCCGCCAAATGTTTAACATTACGAGTTAACGAACCCGTTTTAGAAGATGTTCATGCTAAAACGCCGGTTGAAAGTCGGACCATTCAATTAACCGGTCATCTCTTAGATGCCGGTATCATGAACAAAGCCCTCGATATGGTGGTAGAAAATGGGGGCAGTTTCAAGGTACTAAACTTTGAGTTAGGCTTAGAAAGACAGAGTACATCGGCTGCACAAGTTCGTGTCTCTGCACCGGATCACGATGTCATGGAAGAAATTATGACACAACTGATTGATCTCGGTGCCGTTGCGCCCCCACAAGAAGTTTGTGATATTAACACCGAAACCGTGACTAAAACCGGTGTCGCCCCCGATGATTTTTATGTCAGTACCATTTATCCCACAGAAGTTAGGGTGAACTGCGAATGGGTAAAAGTCCAAAATCAGCGCATGGATGCTGCTATTGTCGCTGATCCCCAAAATATGACCGCAGAATGTAAATTATTGCGGGATCTACAAGTTGGGGATCACGTTATGGTGGGAGTTGATGGGATTCGTACCGTCAGACAGTCCGAAGATCGGGATCAACGCAACGGGAAAAAAGAATTTACCTTCATGGGATCTGGGGTTTCCAGCGAACGTCGGGTTGAGTTATTAGTGGAACAAATCGCCTGGGAAATGCGCCAAGTACGGGATCAAGGGGGCAAAGTCGTTGTTACTGCTGGCCCGGTGGTCATTCATACCGGTGGGGCGCAACACCTGGCCAAATTAATCCGAGAGGGTTATATTCATGCCTTATTGGGTGGTAATGCGATCGCTGTTCATGATATTGAACAGGCCATGATGGGAACCTCTTTAGGGGTAGATATGCAACGGGGTATCCCTGTTAGTGGCGGCCACCGTCATCACCTCAAGGTGATTAATACCGTGCGCCGTTATGGTAGCATTGCCCAAGCCGTCGAACAAGGGGCGATCGCCAAAGGGGTGATGTACGAATGCGTTAACAATAACGTTCCCTTTGTCTTAGCCGGTTCGATCCGTGATGATGGTCCTTTACCTGACACAGAAATGGACTTATTAAAGGCACAAAGTCGCTATGCTGAACTTATTCAAGGCACAGACATGATTTTGATGCTATCCACCATGTTACACAGTATCGGCGTGGGGAATATGACCCCTGCGGGCGTGAAAATGGTCTGTGTGGACATTAACCCGGCCGTCGTGACCAAATTAAGCGATCGCGGTTCGGTGGAGTCTGTCGGGATCGTTACTGATGTGGGTTTATTCCTCAGTTTGCTGGTGCAACAGTTAGATAAGTTAACCCATCCTTATCCTGTGGTTTCAGCCGTTTAGACATTCGTAGGGTGGGCAATACCCACCTTACATACTTACCTTGATATAGTCATGATATTTGAGTTTCTTATTACCCAACGACCTCGATCTTTACAAGGAAAAAGGTCAAGCTTACGAACTTGGAAAAATACTGTAAAAACTGAAGCTCAAAAAATTTGGACAGGAACACTACTATCAGAAGATTTAGAGTTGCATCTAACATTAGTTTACTTATACGACAGAGATCCCGTTGATATAGATAATATAATTAAACCAATACAAGATGCTTTAGTTGGTTTAATTTATCAAGATGATCAACAAATCAAAGATGTTCAGGCGCATCGTCGACCGTTGTTACAAGAACCTTTTGATATTTTAAATTTTCCTGACTTATTACGTCAAAGAATTTATACTGCTTCTGAATGTGTTTATGTAAGAATATGTCAATCTAAAACTTTGGAGAGTTATTTATGAATCCTGAAACAATTAGAAATCAACATAGTCAACTAGAAAACAGGATTGCTCAAAAATATAAAGAACAAGGGTATGAAGTATGGATTGAACCTGATGCGGTTCCTTTTGATTTAAGTGGATATCGACCAGATTTAGTGGTTAAAAAGTCTGATCATGAAGGTTATATTATCGAAATCAAATCCCAATCTTCAAAACAGATTACGATAGATAGATATAAAGAAATAGCTGAAATAGTTGCTAAACATTCAGGATGGCGTTTTTTATTAATCACAGGAGATGATGAATTTCCAATTAATTCAAGTAATAGGACTAATTTTCTCTCCTGGGAACAAATTCTTCAGAAAAGAAAAACAGTTGATCAACTTATTGCATTAGGAGATCAAGACAGTGCTTTTTTAGTATTATGGATAATCTTAG
Source organism: Crocosphaera sp. (assembly GCA_030066295.1). Lineage (GTDB taxonomy): Bacteria > Cyanobacteriota > Cyanobacteriia > Cyanobacteriales > Microcystaceae > Crocosphaera. Next base: position 3,186 of record JASJBX010000174.1, on the reverse strand, counting down.
AAGTTTTACTTCGTAAACAAGCGGAAAAGGTATCTATTCCCATTGAAAGATTTGGACCAGTATCTCTAATTAAACATATTTATTCTCAAGGGGAAATTTCTATAGAACAATATAATCTAGCTATGAATTTATCTGAAATTAGGAATCAGCTTGTTCATGGATTTCAAACAGTAGAACTAAACCAAGAAAATTTATTACAAATTACACAACTTGTTGATCAATTAATAGGTTTATGGTCACCCATAGAATCGTAATTTAAGGATAATTAATAGGGATATTTAATTGTGATTTCGAGAAAACGATAAATCTCCGTAAGGGAATGGGTAGTGCTATAGTAATAGAGATAGTCAGTGATAAAAACCATATGAACCAGCCTAATTTTCAAACCATGAGTCAAACTGAGTTAAGAGCTTATGTATTAGCTAATAGAGAGGATACAGAAGCTTTTTATGCTTTAGCTGATCGTTTAAAATCTAAACCAGGACGTAAATTATCAGAGTCAGACTTAGAACGCATTCCAGAAATTCTAACAGAAATCAAACAACTCGGAAATTAATCATCAATTATCTAAATTACCAGGGGGAGAAAAGTGGTTAAATTAATTCATGGTGATTCTATTTGTAGGATTTTAATACCATTGATTAAACCCTGCACAGCATTTAAACAGAACGATCCGAGCATAATAATATTATAATAAGGGAAATTGATGTTGTCCTTCTGATAATAAAGTTGTTAGAAAAATATAGCCAACGGATAAGGTTTGTCCCATACTTGCTGCTTTTTGTCCTTTTAATTTAATTGAGTGGTTAATATCACTAATTGAAATGGGATCACGGTATAGTATTTTTTGTAATTTGTGATTACATTTATAACGAATAGATTCTCTTAGGTTATTATTTGCTTTCTCTTTTTTTTATACTATTATCATTTCCATTATCATCTGATAATAAATCTCTTTCAATATCAGACTTTAAACTGTTTAAAAATCCTGCGGTTTCATTAGAGAGATATGAATCAGCACGTCGTTTAATTATTTCTCTTATTTCATCATTTAATTCTCTACCACAAATACAATCCTTTTCATTACAAAGGTCAATAAAAAACTGACGTGATGCTGGTTCAGGAAGTTCAGCTTTATCGAATTTATTTTTTAATTCAATCAGTGAATCTCTAATTAATTTGTGATAATTCATTTAACCAAAGATAACGCTACTCATCAGCACTTAATCTATCTTTTATTTCCTCAACTTCAACAACAAAGTCGACAATTGTTGCTTTTTTATTAGGACTTTCTGGATCAGTCCTAAGACATCGACCAATCCTTTGTATGGTTTCTAATTTTGCCCTTGCTGATGAAAATAGAATAACATTTTTTAGGCTTTTGATGTCAATTCCTTGAGAGATTTTATGACAAGCAATTAAACAATCAATCTCTCCTTTAGCAAATGCTTTAAGATAGCTGGGATCTTCCTCTGAGTAGTAAGTACGATAATCAGCAGTATGTTTATGAATGGTCTTTAAAAGATCATTTCCGTACTCTTTCTCTTCAACAAAGATAATAGTTGATTTGAGAATATCGGGATTACTTTCAACAAAATCAGCAAATATTTCTGGCTTCTGTTCAGCTAGTTTATAAACTGATGATCAGCAAAAATTTGTCTAAGTTGCTTTCTTTCTTGCTCATCAGTCGCTCTTATCAAAATTTGTTGATCTTCTTTTGATAATTCAGGAGAAATAATCAATTTAATGGTCACATTATCTAAAATAAGATGAGCAATAGCATCATTCCAAGTTAACAAAGCACTACTAGAAAAATAACCAACCGCACGGCGATATTCATGACAATATTGGAGACAAGGTGTAAAAAAATCTTGACCTAAATCAGCTTTACCACTGCGATAATGGCTTTTGATAGTTCGGATAACATCTTTTTCTTCTTTCTCTAACATATAGCTGAGGGGTTATTTTTCTTAGAGTTCCCAAAAATTACGCAACATACACCATCATGTTCCTAATTAGTTGTAAGACAAGAAAGAATTGTGTTAACTTCTAAGATGTCCTTTAAAAACTCATTATCTACCTACCTATATGAATTTTCCTTTATTTCTCACCGTAATTTTTATCTTATTTATATTCAGTGTTATCATTTATTTATTAACCCCTCGTAGTTATGAATCGGCTGAAACCGTAGCCAATTCTTATGATGAATGGACAGAAGATGGTATTTTAGAATTTTATTGGGGAGAACATATTCATTTAGGCCATTATGGTTCACCCCCCAAACGCAAAGATTTCCTACAAGCGAAAGCGGATTTTGTCCATGAAATGGTGAAATGGGGAGGATTAGATAAATTATCTCAAACAACCACCGTGTTAGATGTAGGGTGCGGTATTGGAGGCAGTAGCCGTATTTTAGCCAAGGATTACGGGTTCAAGGTGACCGGCGTAACCATCAGTCCCCAACAGGTAAAACGGGCCCAAGAATTGACTTCTGAAGGGGTTTCCGCTCAATTTCAAGTAGATGATGCTTTGTCCCTTTCCTTCCCAGATAACAGTTTTGACGTGGTTTGGTCTATCGAAGCAGGTCCCCACATGGAAGATAAACAGAAATATGCTCAAGAAATGATGCGAGTCTTAAAACCTGGAGGAATGTTAGTGGTGGCGGATTGGAATCAACGGGATGATCGTCAAAACCCTCTGAATGCTTGGGAAAAACCCTTAATGCGTCAACTTTTAGACCAATGGTCTCATCCTGCTTTTTCCAGTATTGAAGGATTTTCCGAACACATCGCAGCAACCGGATGGGTAGAAGGGGATGTGATAACCGCAGATTGGACACAAGAAACCCTTCCTTCCTGGTTAGACTCTATTTGGCAAGGAATTATTCGGCCTCAAGGGATGATTAAGTTTGGTGTGTCTGGTATCGTTAAATCCCTCAGAGAAGTGCCAACGTTGCTGTTAATGCGTATTGCCTTTGGCACAGGATTATGTCGCTTTGGGATGTTTCGTGCGCGTAAGTCTGACTCAGTTTCTCAACTTACCGAAAGTTCAGCGTTGAACAAAATCGTTGAGCGCAGTCCCCATCTAAAATCTATCTGATTTAGATGGGGTTAGCGAAACGCAGTAATTACGATATAATGATAGTATATGGTACGGTAAAAGGTAAAACCTGGAGACACGACCTAA
>JASJBX010000173.1 GCA_030066295.1 Crocosphaera sp. | reverse complement strand
ACGGTTTGCTCAACATTGGTTACGCAGTGAAACGGCACTTAACCAGATTATACAGGCTGCCAACCTAAAAACCAGCGATCGCCTCTTAGAAATTGGTCCAGGAACCGGAATCTTAACCCGTCGTCTTCTGCCTTTAGTATCCTCTGTTCTTGCGGTAGAATTAGATCGGGATCTCTGTAAAAAGTTAGTTAAAAGTTTAGGAAATTATGATAATTTTTTACTTTTACAAGGAGATATTCTCAAATTAAACATTGCTATAGAAGCAAAAGATTTTCCTAAGTTTTTGCCCGTTAATAAAGTGGTTGCTAATATTCCTTATAATATTACCAGTCCCATTTTAGAAAAACTTTTAGGTCGTGTTTCTTCCCCCCAACATCCTTCTTATGAACTGATTGTTCTCTTGATCCAAAAAGAAGTTGCTCAAAGAATTGTCGCAACTCCAGGTAATAAAAGTTATGGTGCTTTATCTATTAAAATGCAATATTTAGCTGAGTGTAATTATATTTTTGATGTTCCTAGTAAAGCGTTTTATCCCCCTCCCAAAGTTGATTCTGCTGTTATAACTTTTCGTCCTCGTTCTTTACTTAATTCTGCTCTTAATTCTAAACACTTAGAAACCTTAATTAACTTGGGATTTTCTAATCGTCGTAAAATGTTACGGAATAATTTAAAAAGTTTAATTGATAGCGATCGCCTGACAGAATTTTTAACAGAAATAGACCTTGATCATCAAGTTCGTGCTGAAAATCTAGACCTAAATCAGTGGATCGCATTAAGCAATCATTTTTCTCAATAACTATTCTCATATTCTTGTGGGCAATCTTGTTTTGTTAAGTATTTTTTTGTTAAAATATAAGCATATTAATAATATTTTCATAATTACTCTGCACCCCACTCTTTTACAATGGTTAGTATCATACCTCCCCTGCAACGGCGGAAACCCCAAAATTCACTCTTAGAAGATTTTTTGCAAGTTTTACCGCTTCAATATAGAACCATCGTAGCTATAGCTTACTTTACCAATTCTAGAATCGAAGATATTTTGTTATTACGAGAACAAGATATTACCTCCGAAATAATGATGATTCGAGACTCAACCTTAAAAAAGCTCAAGAAAGTGCCAATTTTAGCTGACTTACAACCTTATTTAACCCTATATCTCAATGGATGTCATTCTCAAACATCAGACCTTTTATTCACCGATAACGCAGGAAACCCGCTACCAATTTCTCAAGTGTTCAAGATTATCAAAATAGTGGCAAAAAATATCAATCTCCCCGATATCTATTGGTTGATTCTATAGCATGAAACGGGAAAATAAAAGACATTTATGATCTTTTCGTAAAAAATCGTTACAATAAAGACACGAGTTATAAAGAAATATTACGAAAATGATTAGCACTGACCTAGAACAAATATCCTTACAGTTAGAAAGTGAAAACTCCCGCGATCGCCTTTTAGCCTTAGCATCCTTACGGCAAGTATCTGCAGAAGAAGCCGTTCCCTTAATCAAAAAGGTTTTAGACGACGAAGTGTTACAAGTGCGGTCTATGGCGGTTTTTGCCCTAGGAGTCAAACAAACCGACGAATGCTACCCGATCCTAGTTAAACTGTTAGAAACCGATCCAGACTACGGTATTCGGGCTGATGCAGCCGGTGCATTGGGTTATCTGGAAGATCCTCGCGCCTACGAACCCTTATCTAGAGCCTTCTATGAGGACACTCAGTGGTTAGTGCGTTTTAGTGCGGCTGTGTCCCTGGGTAACATAGGGGATGTTCGCGCCAAAAACCTGTTGTTACAGGCGTTAGACAGCAAAGAAACCGTGATGCAGCAAGCAGCGATCGCCGCATTGGGAGAGATTCGCGCCGTCGATGCCATCGATGAGATTTTGCGCTTTGCTAACTCCGAAGATTGGTTAGTCCGTCAACGTCTAGCTCAAGCCCTGGGCAATCTTAAGACAGAAAAGAGTCTTTCCGCCCTCAACTTCTTAACCAAAGATCCTCAACCCCAAGTGAGAGAAGCAGCTTTATTTTCTCTTAACCTTCTCCAACAAGACGACTAAGAAACGGTGAGATGTCATGATACAATTAGGGTTGTGGGGTTGCTTAAAAAATAGCCACAAATAGTCTCATTAACTTCCCTAAATCATGAAAAATGAAAGGGATCAAAGTAACCCATTAACCCACTTTTATCTGATTATTCAGCAGTGTTCATGGACATACAAACCTTTTTAGAATCATGTGTTGGCCAGTGGTTTTCTCAGCGTAGTAGCTATCAGTTTGACACAGAAAAAGCAGAAAGTCATAAATCAGAATTAACCGTGGAATGGTTGGATAGTGATCATTCTTTGCTGGTTTCCCTTTGTCAACAACATCGGATCGATCCCAGTCAAGCGATCGGCGGTCAAAAAGTAAGTTGGAATAGTGCTGCTGACTATGGCCAGAAAAAGCAAGTTGGCAGTGCAACCATGATCATTATTCCTGATAGTAACCAAACCCAGACAGGAAAAATTATACAAAGTTTTCAGTCTCAGCCGTCATCCCAAGGAAGTTACAGTTTAGGAGAAGATGAAGCGTTAACCCTTACCCTAAACGTTGGGGATTTTTCCCTAGAAGAAAGAATCTGGTTTGCTAGTCCTAACTTACGACTGCGTACCAGTTTAATGAAAGGACAAAGTGGCTATAGTCGCAGCGCATTTTATTCAGAGATTCGTCGACTTCCTCCCGAAAAAGTAGCTTAAATTATTCATTAAATAGTTATCCTGATTTAGACTTAAGATAATGATCATTTAGTTGCTAAGTTAACCACGAAATCAAATAAAAATAATTTCAAAACTATAGTATTCTAGTCTAAAGTGACTAGAAACAATCGAGGAAAATATGCGTATTTTAATCATGGGGGGAACCCGTTTTATTGGGGTTTATCTTACCAAAGAATTAGTTAAACAAGGTCATGAGGTGGTCTTATTTAACCGAGGAAATAAACCGGCACCGGTTGAAGGAATCACAGAGATTCATGGCGATCGCAAAGATGCCAACCAGTTAAAACAAAAGTTAGCTTCTGAGCATTTTGATGCTATTTTTGATAACAATGGTCGGGAACTAAGCGATACTCAACCCCTAGTGGAAATCTTTAATAATCAGGTTAAACATTTTGTTTATGTGAGTTCAGCAGGGGTTTATTTAAAATCCGATCAAATGCCTCATATAGAAGGGGATACAGTTGATCCGAATAGTCGTCATAAGGGAAAATTTGAGACAGAAAGTTACTTAGAAAAATCAGGCATTCCTTGGACTTCTATTCGTCCCACTTATATCTATGGACCCCAGAATTATAACGATTTAGAAGCTTGGTTTTTTGATCGAATTGTCAGAAATCGACCCATTCCCATTCCGGGTAATGGCTTACATTTTACCCAGTTTGGCCATATTCAAGACTTAGTTAAAGGGATGGCTGCGGTATTAGGAAATGAAACAGCGATCGGACAAATTTATAACATTTCAGGGGAACGTTATGTTACCTTTGATGGGTTAGCTAAAGCTTGCGCTGTGGCGGCAGGAAAATCGGCTGATGATCTCAATATTGTTCATTATGATCCTAAACAATTTGACTTTGGTAAAAAGAAGGCTTTTCCCTTGAGAATGCAGCACTTTTTTGCTGATATTCATAAAGCCTTGCAAGAATTAAATTGGAAACCTGAATATGATTTAGTTAGTGGGTTAAAAGACTCTTTTGAGAACGATTATTTAGCATCTAAAAGAGATAAAGCTGACATTGATTTTGCTTTAGATGAACAAATTTTATCAGCTTCTTAACTTTTTCATTGAGAGGGTGGGTATTTCCCACCTTACAGAACTAGGTTTATTAAGTTATGTAACAATTTTGCAAAAAAACCTGCTTTGCTCTCGATAAGTCATTAGATAACATTAAAATTAGACCCTGCTAGAATGCAATTAATTTCGGGGTTTGTGGACACTTATCTAACCTTAAATCGTTCAGAAGAAATACAATTTCAAACAGAAATTGATACATTTAGTCAACCCGTACAGGAGGATGTTATGGAAATTACAACCAGTTGGATGCGTCAAGGTATTGAACAAGGTATTGAACAAGGTATTGAACAAACTGTTGAACGACAAAAAGGAGTTATGATTCGTCTGATTAAACAAAAGTTAGGGAATATTTCTCCATCATTAGAAAGGGACATTATGGGATTAACTATTGATCAGGTAGACAGTTTACTAGAAGCTTTATTCGATTTTTCTTCGGTTAATGATGTAAGAAATTGGTTATTTGAACAAGGTGTTGAACAAGGGAAACGTTCTTTTGTAATTTCCCAGCTTAAACGAAAGTTAGGCGATATTCCTCCATCATTAGAAACTAAAGTTACAGAGTTAACTATTGATGAAGTGGAAGCTTTAGGAGAAGCTTTACTAAATTTCTCTACCATTGATGATTTAATTAACTGGTTAAATGTTTAAGACTAATACTAATATTTTCATTTATCCTTTTGTTCTGTATTACTAAAACAGGAGACACTATGACTCTACTAATTCCCCAAGACGTTATAAAAGCAAGTGTTTTATCAGAGGACGAACTATTACAAGAGATTATTCTTATGTTGTTTCAACAGGACAAAATCAGTATTATCTGTAAGTTTGTTTTTTTCACCCTATTAACCTTATTTTCTTTAATTTAGTTTACTAGGAGTTAAATTATCATGGTTAAAGCTATCGATTTAATTGACGAATTTTCCATAGATTTCAATGGTGGTGAATCCAATCTATTAATGACACCCTTAGAAAATGGGAATGTTGTTGCTGTTTGGCGATCTAGAAAAGAACATGAAAGTGGGGATGGATTTTATACAGAAGTTTATAGTCAACTCTTTAATCAAGAAGGAGAAAAAATTGGTAATGAGATTAAAATAAGTACAGATATTAATGGTGTTAATATATACCAATCCTACTATAAATCCCTCGATTTATTATCAATTACAGGATTAAAAAATGATAATATTCTTATTACTTGGATAGAAAATAATGAAATTTATGGACAGATAGTTAATCAATCAAATTATACCAGTAGTCTTTCTTTTCAAGAATTTAGTTTTAAATTAGAGGTTCCCCCTGGTGGGCAAGTAGAAACATTTAACACAGGAGCAGGAATCTCAGCTATACCCCTAGAAAATGGAAATTTTGCAATTATTTATCCTTACTGGGCTTTCCCTGTAAGGAACGAAAATGGTGATTGGATTTTTGATTATGGAGCATACGGACAAGTTTTTAACAGTCAAGGGGAAAGGGTTATTGATCACTTTGAAGTTGCTGCTTTTGGTGATGCCGGCATTAATTCAGGAATACTTTTAAATAATGGTACCCTTTTTATTAGTTATTCTAAAGGTGATGATATTTTTGGAGGTGATGATATTTTTGGAAAAATTTTAAATAGTCAAGGGGAGATAGTTCTTGATGAATTTATAGTTTCTAACTCTGAGAATCATAATTATAATCGCTTTTTGCCTCCGTCAGTGACAAAATTAAATAATGGAAATGTAGTTGTTACTTGGACTAAAAAGGAAGGAGTTTACGGAAAAATATTAACCGAAAAAGGAGAAAAAATAGGAGAAGAGATTACTATTGAATATAATAATTTTTGGAGTTCTAAATCCCCTACCGTAAAAATCTTAAATAATGATCAAATTTTAGTTATTTGGGAAGAGTTACAGGATGATTTTGGTAATAACAATGTTTATGGAAAAATTCTAAATAGTAATGGAGAAATAATCAGTAATAAGTTTTTTATTGATTATACATACAGACGCGAAGATTTTTCAGTCATAGGGTTAGAAGAGGGAGAATTTATTTTTATTAGTGAAAACCTTGATAATGAGTATCGAAAAAAGTTTAAAATAACCCCTGGTGAATTGGAATTTAGTCAAGAAAATTATACGGTTACTGAAGATGGACAAGTTATTACATCTGTCATCGTTACTCGTAGCGAAGGAACCGATGGGGAGGTTAGTGCAACCATTAACTTAAGCGAGGGAACAGCAACATCAGAGGATTATATTAATGAACCGATTACAGTGACTTTTGCTAATGGAGATAACAGTCCGAAAATCATTAATATTCCTTTAATTAATGACAGTGAATTTGAAGGTCATGAAACTTTGAATTTAAGCTTAACTAATCCCATCAATTCAGCAAGTTTAGGAGAGCAAACAACAGCCATATTAACCATTATCAATGATGATAATTTAGCTTTAAATTTATTAAAGTTTGATGAAGACAATATTGAAAGTAATAACGTTTTCGAGCCACCAGTTTCTGATGATAATAATAATACAGAAGACGAAACAACAGCCACAGTTACTCTTAAATTAGCTATTGAATCTCTAAGCCAGTCTCATGATGATTTAACCAGCTTTTTGACTGGTTTAGGGTTGTTGGAAAATGAAACAGCTATTAATGAGTTAAAAATAGCTTTTGATGCTGCTTTTCAAAACTTTTTAGATGACTATGAAGAGTTACAAAAAAATGTTACTGTTACATCTTCTCAGATAGAAACCGTTAAAGAGAGTTTAACTATTGCTGATGAACATTATCGGATTGAAGAGAAAAAGTTACAAAGTTTATTGTCAAATCAAGCTGCTTTAGTTAAAGAGATTGAGATTTTAGAAGAACAAAAGGAGTCCATTGAAAAGTTTTCTGATGAGGAAAAGTTAGTTATTCAAGCTAAAATTGATAAAATTAAACAAGATATTATTGATACAGAGAAAGAAATAGCTAACCGTCGTCAGGAAATTAGTAATAAAGAGGTTTTAATTAATACTTATCACAATCAAATTCATGAGTTAAGACAACAGGAATCACATCATAATAGTTTAGCTGGTCAATATAACAAGGAAAGCAAAGTTTGGACTGTTGTTGGGAGTGGAAGAAGTGGGAAGAAAAAGTATGGTTGGGTCACGGATCAAAGTAAAGTAGCATTACGAGATCAAGAATATGCTAAAGCTGCTGCATTGGACAAACAAGCGGATAATTTAGCTGCCAATATTTCGGTTTTACAAAAAGAAATTACAGACGCTAAACCCTTTATTTCTATACTTGAACAAGAGTTAATTGCTCATGTTTTACGGTTAGATACACAAAAAGAATTATTATCATTGAGTGGGTTAGATACGGCTCAAAAATTAGAGACAGTTAAGTTACAAATACAGCAGCAAACAGAAGATTTAGATCAATTAAGCAATAAAGAATTTATTAAGCAAAGAGATATTGTTAATAATGCAAGTGAACAGTTATTAGATTTACAAACTCAGTTAGAGGAGTTACAAGCAACTGAAACTTTAGTAGAGACAGCGTTAACTGATTTTGAGAAAGAAAATGCTTATTTATTGACAGAAGATATTCTTGACTTTTTGGATTGGAATATTAATGAAGATACCCCAGAAACGGTGAAGTTATGGCAACAAGTATTAGCAGTGGAAGGGGAGAAAATTGTTAGCGATCGCTTGGTTTCTTTGCAGTCTCAAGCAACGTCTGAAAATGCAGTTGAGGTTGCTTTAGTAGAGGATAGTATTGAAAGTTATGTAATTTTCGAGGGACAGTTAGCAACAGAAATTAAAACATTATCTGATATTTGGTGGACAAATTTAGATGAGTCTAATCAGTTAACCCTTGAGGTGTTTAATGCGTCTCAAGAAAGGAGTCAAGCGGTTGATGATTTGGTAAGTTATATTGAGGAAAATTTAGCTGATCCGGAAGGGGAATATGAATTAGCTAAAATTCAATATGGGGAAAAAATTGCCCTTCAAGATGCACAAGTAAGTTATTCTGATGCGTTGTCCCAATCAGTAGATAGTGTAACAGAAGCGGTAGAAGTTTTTGAAATACGGGTTGAACAAGCAGAGATTTTAGGGGAGAAAATTGAGCATATTTCTACTTTGACACGGTTAGAAAATGAGTATGCTTTGTTAAATGGACTTGAATATTCTTTTGAGGAATTATTTAGTAAGTTTGGTGCTTTAAATAAGGTGTTTGGAGACTTAGGAAGTATTGATAGTCAGATTAATCAGAAGAAAGCAAAAGTTAGCGGTTATAACTATAAAATTCGTCCTGAAACTGGGAATTTATATTTTGTGACTCCTCGTTCTTATATGCAACATCATGCTCAAAATTTTGCAGTGAGTGTAGGGGGAAATCTTGTTACTGTCAATGATCTTCAGGAACAATTATGGATTATCAATAATTTCAATTTTAGTCAATATCCCTATGGGGTTTTATGGATTGGATTATATGATCATCATAATCATAATGGTCCTTGGTATTGGCGTAGTGGAGAACCTTATAAACCGGAATCATGGCAATGGAATCCAGGTGAACCTAATAATGCAGGTGGGGAAACTAATGTAACTACTGCACAAGGTTTAAATACATGGAATGATCTAGATTGGGAAGATCATCGTCGCGGATTGGTTGAAATCAATCTTCAACCTTTAAATAATCAAAGAAAAACTAAAATTGATTCTCTCAGAAATGCAACGATAAACGCTTTTAATGAGTTAAAGGAACTGAGAGATTTATTAAATAATAATCAGTTATCGTCTTTAGTTGAAGGGGTTGATGTCAATTTTGTCAATACTTATTTACAAAAATATTATGATATTTATAATCAAGCGGGAGGGAATCTAAATGAAGCAACTTTAAAGCGTCTGCAAAATGAAGTTTTTAAACCTTTTAGCAATACTTATAATAATCTTTCTACTGCTTCATCTGTTGAACAATTAATAAGCGATCGCCGTCCTTCTTTGATTGTTTCTCTTGATAAAGAATTAAACCAAAAAACTGATAATTTAATTGTTGAAATTGATTTAACGAATGATGAACAGGAATTATGGTTAGAAACCAATTTACAGAGTTATATTGAAGATAAACAAAAGCAAATACTGCTGAATAGTGATTATTCTAAGTCTTATTCTAAGTTTAATCAAACTAGCCGTTGGCAAAATCATGGGGGTAGTTTAAAAGATCATCGATGGCAAGTACGAGATTTTAATGGAGATGGAAAAAGCGATTTAATTGTTGCTAATACTGCTCATGATTATTATGTTTCTCTGTCAACAGGTAATGGTTTTACTACTTCTCGTTGGCTAGATTATGGGGGAAATCTTTGGCATCATCAATGGCAATTTGGTGATTTTAATGGTGACGGAATGACAGATATGATTGTGGCTAATGCTAACAATGATTATCATGTTGCTCTGTCTGATGGAACTAAATTTAATGCTCGTCTCTGGCAAAATCATGGAGGAACTTTAAATACTCATCAATGGAAATTAGGGGATTTTAATGATGATGGTAAAACAGATTTAATTGTTGCTAATGCTAATAATGATTATCATGTTTCTCTTTCAACAGGTAACGGCTTTACTACTTCTTTATGGCAAAATCATGGTGCTACTCTTAACAGCCATCAATGGAAATTAGGGGATTTTAACGATAATGGTAAAACAGATTTAATTGTTGCTAATGCTAATAATGATTATCATGTTTCTCTTTATAATGATGAAATAACTAAAGAGCAAACAATCTCTAATCTCCAAAACTTAAGAGTAGAAACCGCATACTTAACCCTACAATCTGAACAAAACCCAGATCAATTACAGAGTTATTTAACCGAATATCAATTAATTGTATCTTCAGAAACACAGGATAAGTATTTAACTAACCTTAATAAGGTGAAAGCCCGTGGAGCAAAATATTACAATGGTAGTTGGTATTTTCTCACAACTTCTAAAACATGGCATGATGCACAAGCTGAAGCCGAATCTTATGGTGCTAATTTAGTTACAGTTAATAACCAAGCTGAAAATACTTGGATCGCTAATCATTTTACCGGTAGCAATCTAGGGTATTGGATTGGTTTAAATGATCAAGAAAAAGAAGGAACTTGGAAATGGGTTAGCGGTGAACCTGTTACTTATATTAATTGGCTACCCAAACAACCTGACAATGGTAGTGGAACAGAAGATCACGTTCACATGGAATGGAATGGAGATCCTCGTTGGAACGATGACCAATATTATGAAAAGAAACCCGGTTTAGTTGAATTCAAAGTTTTTGATACGAAAGTTGAACTAGATAAACTCCGTAATCAATACTACCCTGCCTTAAACGATGCAACCACCCTATCCAACCTCAAACAACAAATTAACAATGAACTCACCAACTCTCAAACTCAACTAGAAACCCTCAAAGCCCAAATTAGTCAAAAATCAGCCAATGCTGCTGCTGCCTTAACCCAAGCAGACTGGTACGAAGAACAAGCAAAAATACACTGGGAAAATAGCCGAAAAGCCGGTCCTACATGGATCGAATGGCGTAGTTATAAAAAACGAGGACTCTTTGGTAGTAAAAGAAAATGGGTTGCAGTAGTTCATGTAGATCACCATTGGATCATCTACGATACCTATAGCAAACAAGCAACCAACCTCACAGAATATGCTGCCCGTCTAGACAGCGAAATAACCGAAGATACTCTCAATAAAGACCTCACCACCGATATTATCGCCCAATGGCAACAAGCAAACGCCGTCGCTGATGAAGCCTCCCTTACTCTAGATCAATTAACCAGCCAACTGCAAACCTTAGAAGAACAACGGAAACTCCTCCCCTACGAAGAAGCACAACTGGAAACCTTTAAAAATCTCTTGCCTACCCTGCAAGAACAACTAGAAATCGCTCAAACTGCCGCAGAACAAGCTAAACTCAATACGATTGAAGCTAAAACCAACTTTGACACCAGTAGTCAAACCTATCAAACCGCCTTAAGCGACGTATTAGAAAGAAAAACCGCCCTAGATGTCGAAACCCAGAACTTATTACAACAAATCGCTAATACTCGCCTCTGGGTTGAACAACAAACCCTCGCCCTCGATACGGAACTCAAGGAAACCCTCACCCTACGGCAACAACTGCAACAGGAACTAGAGGAACTATCCCCAGACAATACCGAAGATATCACAAAAAAACTGCAAATTCAAGAGAATATTGACCTATTAATCCATAAAGAAACCATCCTCACCGCCCAACAAACAGCCTTCACCCAAAAAATAACCCTGCTAAATGCCCAAAAAACCGTCATTGAAAGCGAATATGACCTCATCAACGCCACCATCGTCAGTCCCGATGACGACTATAGCAACCTGGAAAACCAACTGCAAGATGCTAAAGATACCCTGGCAGAAGTGCAAAAATTAGCCTCTCAAGCAGAAACCACCAGTAACATCTTAACCGCCCAACTAGAAGACCTGCAATCCTTCCTTAATGAGCAAAATGACCAATATTTAGCCGAAATCAAAAACAAACAACAAACCTTACAACAACTGATTACCGCCACAGAATTACAGGAAAATTACACCCTACAAGCCACCCAGAAGCAAAATGAACTGAATATCCTGGAAAATGAGCTTATTATCCGTCTGCAAGAAGCAAGCACCGCAGGAAGCCAAGAAGCTGACTATCTCTTAGAAGTGGCCTCCGCTAATAACTTCGCCACTGCTGCCGAAATCTACTACCGTGACTATCGGGACTTAATGACTGATACCGGAGGCGGTTGCGCCGGAGGCATCGCTAGACCAGATGATGCGGTCAAAGCTGACTATTATTACCAGGAAATGCTCAAATATCGGGCATTACAAGACCAAGCGCAACAACAAGCCGATTATTTTGCAGACATTAAAACCGCCGCCGAAACCCAGATTGATCTCATTCAACAACAGCAAAGTGTAGCGCAACTGGAATTTAATGAAATTCAAAGCAATATTGATGATACTGAAGGAGATATTAGTGACCTCGAACAACAATTATCTCTGGTAGAAATTCGTCTCGATGCTCTCCAATACCTTAGAGAATGGACCGAACAGACTCAATTACAACTGCTACAAGTTGAAAAGCTGAACCTGGCCCAAGCGCAACTAGAACAGGAAATCGGCTTACAACGACAACAAGGCATAGATGCCACCCTAGAAGCCCAGTATAACCGACAACAAAGCGAACTCAACCGAGAACGAGCGATCGCCACCGCTAAAATCGAACAATTGAACCAATTACAGGCCGAAGATGCACTGCAACAGGCATTAAACGACCTGAGAATTGACATGGGATTGCAACCCATCGAGGATATTATCCAACAAGCGGACTATAAAGGACAATTAGCCGGAATTCTCAGTGATTTAGAACGATATCAAGATGAGCAGACTTTACCCGATGATATTCAAACCCTGTTAGACGAAACTACTGCTGTCATCCACGACGCATTACAGGGGAAAGAAGCGGCCACTATCCAAGATAACCTTTTAAACACCGCCAATGCACTCATAGAAGAAGCCACCCGTTTACAGCAAAAAATCACCAAATACGACGCAGAAGAAGCTACCTTACTAGGGATACTCAACCAGTCAGAAACCGACCTTCAAGGGGCGACTAAAGCCCTTTACGATGAGATTCAGGAAGCTAATGCACTGGGAGAAACCTATGAGGAAGTCAATCAAGACTATTTAGAGGTATTATATCGAATTGGCTATGCACAGGGTGCGGTTGATTTATCCAGCGAATTAGCACAGCAATCTAAAGATATTTTAAATCAGATTATTGAGGGGAGAATACAAGAAAGAAAAGCACGGAAAAAAGCAGCTTTTAATGAGATATTTGGAACGATTACCTTAGTTTTAAGTGTAGCATCTTTAGCATTAACCGCAGGAGCTTCTTTAGCCGTTAATGCAGCAACAGCAGGGACAAGCGCAACTCTTTTCGGCGTATCCGTTGCGACTGTTTCCTCCATTGCGAGTACCCTAAGTACCATCAGTTCAGCCCTTGCTGTCTTCCAAGCAGCTTATAACGGGGACTGGGCAACAGCCATCTTTAGAGCCGGTTTAATGGGATTAGATGGCTTAGGAGACTTAGCCGGATTTTCCTCCGAAACAGTGATCGCCCTGAAAACTTCCCTCAATACCGCTTATACCGCCTATCAAGGGGGTGATTCCATTGGGGTGTTATTAGCTGCGGTACAAGGAATTGGTGCGATCGCATTGGATGGAATAGATATTAATGACTTATCCGAAGTCTCAGACCTGAAAAACCTTGTTATCACGGTATCTCAGATTTCCAGCGTCGTTCATGCAGGGATTCAAGCTATTGAAGAAGGAGATGTCCTCGCGGCCATGCAATCCTTGGGTCAAGCATTAGGAACTATTAGTAAAAACTTCAGTTTAGGATTAGAAGAACTAGCAAAAGAAGAATTAGAATCCCTAACAGGATTGGAATGGGAACAACTAGACCAAATTATCGATTTAGGAGGGAATGCTTATAATGCTATTGAAAATGAAGATTGGATTAGTTTAGTCAAATCTATTGGGGGAGTGATCAAAATTGTCGATGAAGACTTTGCCAAAGACGCTGAAAATCTCGGTAAAACAGCCATTGAAGACTTAACCGGACTCACTTGGGATGAATTAGAAGAAGTTACAGAAGCCGCCGTTGCCCTCAGAGTTGCCATTAAAACCAAAAATATTACCGATATTTCCGCCGCTTTAAATGACCAGAAAATCAGGGGTTCAAGCCCCGTCCTTTAGGACGCACAGTCTGAAAAACTGTGCTAGAATGATACTACTGGGTTGAGT
>JASJBX010000172.1 GCA_030066295.1 Crocosphaera sp. | reverse complement strand
CCGTAGTGGGAAAATTGTTAAAACTCAAACTAATAGTACCACGAAGGAAGTTCTGGCAGTCCTTAAGGGGATACCAGAAGCCTACACTGTACCATTAGGTCAGTGTAGGTAGTTCACGTCATCACTCAAGGAACTTGACTCTTCTCAAAATGTAAAGTTATATGATAAAACTATTGCAATGCTTCAAAAGTATTTAGAGTCCAATCATGAGCCAAGCCAACCCCCACCAACCTCAAGATAAACACAAAAAACAGATGCCTGTTGTGGTTTATGAACCAGACAGTCGTGTTAGGCACCCGGTTCGGTTCATAAAAGAAATGTGGTACGATTTGCTTGCTTCGCGTGAATTAGCGTGGCAACTCTTTCAACGAAACCTTCAATCTCAATATCGTCAGTCCATACTCGGTGTCCTGTGGATTTTTATCCCTCCTCTAATCACCGCCGCTGGTTTAACCATTCTTCGAAAAGCCAACATCCTGAACCTGGGAGAAACCCCCATTCCCTATCCTGTTTTTGTTGCCCTGAGTATGACCCTTTGGCAAACCTTTATCCAGACATTTAAGTCAACCATGGGAGCTGCTCGAACTGCCAAAGGGATGCTGATGAAATTGAATGTCCCCCCAGAAGCTTTCGTTATCTCAAAATTGGCACAAATTTTATTCAATTTTCTGATTCAACTCATTCCGATTTTTTTCCTGTTTGTCTGGTTTAAAGTCGGGGTTAGTTGGACCATTATACTCGCACCCGTTGCTTTTATCCATTTAATATTGTTTGGGACAGGGATGGGGTTAATCTTTGGACCGTTCTCCTGTCTGTATGGCGATGTCAATAGAATCATTGGCTTTGTGACTCAGTTTTGGTTATTTGTAACCCCTGTGATTTATACTCAACCTAGAAGTGGGATCTGGGCAATTTTAGTGGCCATTAATCCTGTTACTCCCTTATTGGTAACCACAAGAGACTTGATCATCACTGGAGATATTACGAATGTCGGAGGGTTTTGGCTCGCCAGCGCGGCTGCTCTGATTACCACGTTCTTTGGATGGCTATTTTATCGCTTATCTTTGCCCTTTTTAGTCGAAAGAGCGTGATATCTTCTTTGATTTTGAAAACAAAGTGTGGGCTTCTCGCTAATTAACCTAAAATCAATTATGATGGTGAATTGAACTTGAAAAACCCCATGGCCAAATTAGGTTGGGGACTTCACTTCACCACAATATTGACTACAGGAAAGATTTTGTGACAGTCAGAGTTCGTATCGCCCCGAGTCCCACAGGGAATTTACACATAGGAACCGCCAGAACTGCCGTTTTTAACTGGTTATTTGCTCATCATCACCAGGGCCAGTTTATCCTCAGAGTCGAAGATACCGATCAAGAGCGATCGCGTCAAGAATACACAGACAATATTCAATCAGGTCTGGCTTGGTTAGGCTTGACCTGGGATGAAGGCCCATTTTTTCAAACCCAACGCCTCGATCTCTATCGTCAAGCCATTCAAACCTTACTCGACAAAGGGTTTGCCTATCGTTGTTATTGTACCCCAGAAGAATTAGAACAGATGCGGGAGGCCCAAAAAGCTCAAAACCAAGCCCCTCGCTACGATAACCGCCATCGTCATCTGACAGAAGAACAATGTCAAGCTTTTGAAGCAGAAGGCAGAAAACCGGTCATCCGCTTTATTATCGATGATCACCGCGAAATTGTTTGGCACGATCTCGTCCGAGGTAACGTCACCTGGAAAGGTGGTGATCTCGGCGGCGATATGGTAATTGCCCGTATTCCCGAAAGTTCGGAGCAACCTTTCGGACAACCCCTCTATAATTTAGCAGTGGTGGTCGATGATCTGGATATGAAGATCACCCACGTCATCCGAGGAGAAGATCATATCGCTAATACCGCCAAACAAATTCTTTTGTACGAAGCGTTGGGAGCAACCGTCCCAGACTTCGCCCACACCCCCCTTATTTTGAACCAAGAAGGACGAAAATTATCCAAACGAGATGGGGTGACTTCCATCGATGACTTCCGTAAAATGGGCTTTTTACCCCAAGCATTAGCGAACTATATGACTCTGTTGGGATGGACTCCCCCAGACTCCACACAAGAAATTTTTACCTTGAGCGAAGCCTCCCAACAGTTTAGTTTAGAACGGGTGAATAAGGCCGGTGCCAAATTTGATTGGGATAAACTCGATTGGATTAATAGTCAATACTTACATAAACTATCGGGGTCCGAATTGGTGGATTTATTGGTTCCCTATTGGCAAGAAGCCGATTATACCATTGATGTGGATGGCGATCGCCCTTGGTTAGAACAAATCGCCACGTTGATCGGTCCGAGTCTCACCCGTTTAAGTGATGCTGACAAAGAAAGTCGTTTACTATTCGGTGAAACGGTAACCTATAGCGATGAAGCGACAGCCCAAATGGAACAAGAGGGGGTTACGGATATCTTACAAGCTGTTTTAGAGAAGATTCCCCCCTCGTCTCAGTTGACAGAAGCCGAAGCCAAAGACATCCTCAAACAAGTGACCAAATCCTTTAAAGTGAAAAAAGGATTAGTTATGCGATCGCTTCGTGCTGGCTTAATGGGTGAATTACATGGACCCGATTTAATTCAATCTTGGCTTATACTCAACCAAAAAGGATGGGATAGAAGCCGTTTGACTCATGGTTTGAGTTAACGATAACTGAGAAAAATTCTTCTTTTCTTTCGGTTTTAAGGTTAAGGTGGGCAATGGGCAAACTTACTTGCTCACTTGCTCACCCCACACAGTTGATGAAGATCACATCTAGCTTTTGTTAACATCACAATTAATTCAGTCTTAATATTGTTATAATTAGAGGATAATTATTTAAGCTAATTCAGACTTTTTTAAACAATTAAAAGCTCGAAAAAATGTGATAAAAACAAGGAAGTTATAATGTGCTATTCAGGTCACATCAATTCTCATGCCTATCTCATCACTCAAATTAAACGAGTTCTTGAAGAAAAGAAATTGACCTCGGTAGATGAGAAATATTTTTTAGATGCTATGCTTTGTAGCCAGCCGATTAGTCAAGAAGAATTAACAGGAATTACTAATATTTTTCAAGGATTAGCATTAGGTAATATTAGGTTAGTTGATGAAGATAATGGATGATAAATTGCTGAGAAACGGGCGTTGGTCTTTAATAAAGTAGGAAGATAATTAGATTTTCTTAATCTTTTACCTTATGTCTATGGAAAAAAATTGAGATTTTTTCTAGCATGATTGAAGTTAGTGAACTTCTTAGGTTAACGATTAAATGATGAGCAATCTAGTTAAGGATTTCTTCAAGTTTTTAGTGTTAATTGCAGCTATTTTATTTTGTTTGGGTTTTTCTTCCCCCAGTTCAGAAAATTTACCAGTTTCTCCCAATTTCTATCAAGGGATTTATTATTTAAAGCAACAAAACTATCAAGATGCTATTGTTGAGTTTACTGAGGTTATCAATAATAAGAATGAGTTACTGGCTTCTGCTTATAGTAATCGCTGTCTGGCTTATTTACAATTAAATAACAATCAAGCAGCTAAACAAGACTGTGAACAAGCTTTAGAAATTAACTCAGATAATATTGAAGCTTATCTGAATAAAGGATTAGCCGATTATCGACTCGAAAATTATCCTCAATCTTTGGCTGCTTATCAAACAGTTATAAAAAGCCATAACCATGATTATCGGGCCTATTATAATATGGGATTAGTTTATTCTAAATTAGGTGATTATCAGCAAGCCTTACACAGTTACCGTCAAGCTTTACAGAGTGATCATCAACATTCTGTAGATGATAAAACTCTCATTTATTATGATCAGGCGTTAGCTTATTTAAAACTAGAAGACTTTGACAAAGCGATCGCTAATCTTACCCATGTTCTTATTTTAGATCCAAAAGATGAGCAAGCCTATTATCAGCGAGGTTACGCTTATCAAAAATCAGGAAATTATCAGGCTGCGTTGCAAGATTTCAGCGAAGCAATTACCCTAAACCCTGAGTTTACCATTGCTTATATTAACAGAGGAATTATAGCTGGAACTTTGGGCTATATAGACATGGCCTGGGAAAATTTTAAAATCGCCCTCAATCAGTTTCAACAACAAGATAACCAGATCGGTTACAACAAAACACTGAATTTAATTCGTCGATTTAAACAAGCGACTTCGAGGGTTTATCAAACGCCCATCGCTTAAAAAATTACTCTTTCCCTTCTAACCCAGGTTTACCCAACTCAAACCACAATGTCATCCCTACCCATCCAATCACAGCAACCAAGGCCAGAATACCAAATTGAGTAATCCAATGGATTAATTGATGTAAAGGCACTAATTTTCCAACAAAAAAGGACAAGGTTACCATAATTAACGCCCAAACTGTCGCCCCTCCCAAATTACAAATTAAGAATCGATAATAAGGCATTTGGGCAATTCCTGCAATCGGACCGGCAAACACTCTTAATAGGGTGACAAAACGGCCGAAAAAGACAGCTTTATCCGCATTTTTACTAAACTTTTTTCTAACTTCTTCTAGTTTTTGGGAAGAGATGTTAAAAAAGCTGCCCACTTTGATTAATAAAGGCCAACCCCCCCAACGGCCAATCCAATAACCAAAATTATCGCCGATCACCGCACCGGCGATCGCACTTCCTAAAACAATCCAGTAGCCTAATTCTCCGCTTCCCGCTAAAAAACCACCTACAATGGTGATGGTTTCACCAGGAATAGGGATTCCGGTATTTTCTAAGGCAATGCCAATAAATACCGCCCAATACCCATATTGACGCGCAATTTCTTGAATGTTGTCCAGTGACAGAAGTTCTATTGACATCTAAGCAAAACTTTACAAAGATTTACGATATATTAATATCTTGACGTATTTTGCTAATGACTGTCAATTATGTAGGAGAATTATTCATGAATTATATTATTGCAAATTAATGGTCTTGATCAAGGACTTGTTAAGCGATCGCCCAAGACCGGGGAAAACAAAGTCCTTTACTGTCGAACAAGTAGTCCAAATTGTGACGCACCGCGAAGCGGATCTCTTCGAGGTCGCTTGTGAATCTCCTGAAAAATCGGGGAGGCCTATAAGTCATTGGACACCAAGAGAGTTAGCAGAAGAAGCAATAAAACATTGATGTCCTCAAGGAGGCCACCTTGAGAACTCCTTTTTATTATCGAACAAAAACTAAAGGGTGTATCCGTGATCCTAAGTTAAGCCTTATGATCGAAAAGAGGGGATAGGAAAATTTTTGTAAAAGATATGTATTATTTCTTAAAACTATGAATTAAAATGAAAAAGGAAAAAAACAGGTATTAAAAATGAAAAAAGCTATAAGTGGCATTGCAATTTCTTTATATCTTTTACTTTTTACTGCGACTGGAATAATTACTCTTTTAGGAATTATTGATAAAATATCTATTAAAGATGAATATTTGGATAAATTATTTGTGCTTTTAATATGTGAAGTAAGCGTAGGGGTAACAACACTTTTTAAAACTTCTGTAATTGATCTATTTAAAAACGATACTGATATAATAAGTGGATATTGGTGGGAAATCATCAAATATCAACAAGAAGATGCTATTAGTTTTGTGGAAATAAAATACCTTTTGAATAAAAACAAACTTGATTTAAGAGGGGATACATATAATGAAAAAGGCTATCGATACTCTAAATGGTCGGCTATTTCTGCAAGTTTAGATCCAAGGGACTGTGAAATTTATTATTGGTGGAAAGGTGATAAAGAAAAAGAGAAAAGCGACTATCGAGGAATTGGTTATTTTCACTTTCATAAAGTACCAAATACAAATAAATTGAATAAAGGAGATGGTTGGTTTATTTCAGATGAAGTAAATACTTTTCAAGCTTTAAAAGCAAAGACAATTCAAAAAGTAGACTTACATAGAGCCAGCGCAGAGGATATAAAAATAATGCAATTAGAAGATCATGAAACAAAAAAAAAGAATCTAATATCAGTAACTTATTCAAAGCTAGGTGGTGTTGTTTAAGTAGTAAAGTGAATAATAAATATTGTCGGGTCATCCACTCATAGCTTTAGAAGAACGGCGTTGACGCAAATGAGTAATGGGGGAATACCGTTAAGGATTATTCAGTCGGAATAATTTTAGCCATTTTTCGGGATTTTCAACACCCTACTCTAGATCCCGATTTCGAGGGTTAGTATGCGTCGAAACCACCGGTGATTTCTATCCTGAGTGAAAAACCTTCTAGTTGTTTGGGTATATGTTTTTGTGCAGTGGGATTACTCAAGTAGACAACAATTTCATCATCTCCAATTGCATTTCTCTCGATTGCGACAGCAACTACTCCGTCTATCGATAATAACTTCTGTTCATTGGCTTGCTTAACAGACATTATTTCAGAATCAACTAGAGATTCTTCTTCTGCCTCTGGTGAGTAGAGCATGACTGCTTCTTCCATTGCTTGTGTTTCTTGATTTCCCTCCAACATACTGATGAGAGGAGGTTCGTCAAATTCATCGTTATTTAACCAATCATTATCTTGAGTCATAGGACAATTAGTTGACAAATAATAAATCATATCGAAAGAGTTGTGACGGCGGTTTCATCCCTACCTAAAAGATGAGTATTTTTGATAGTATTTTTAGGTAGGGACTTCTTTCGACATTTTTGTTAAAATGTGCCGTCACAACATCCACTTAGAATTCTTTGTTTTTTGCGGAGATGTCAATTATCTCCTCCCCTGTACCACCTACTTTTTTGCTGATAACCTGTAACAAAATCTACCAAAAAAGCGATTATAATATTTATAGGGAGATACTAGAAGTTTTTAGCAGATATTGACAGATTATTGGCTCCTAGAAATAGCAGAATCTTCAGGTATAAAGGTTAATGTCCAAAGCTCGTATTACCCTGGTCATCTTGTTGGCAATGGTTATTCCGCCACCACCAGCAAATAGTAAACCAACTGGATAGCGTCGACTATTCCAAGTCCAAATAACCGAACCGGAATCGCCACCAGCACTGAAAGTACGACCGATACCACGAATGGCAATTTGATCTCTGAAGAAAGCGCGACGACCACGTCCGTAATTTACGTAACCGCTAAAACTACAACTAATGATGCGGCCTCGAGTCAGTCCTGTTGTTCGCCCCGCTTTACCCACGATGGTATTTACCCGACAACCAGCAATACGACTGTTAATGCGGAACAAACGATTACGTCCTCCTGGTTCATAGAGCATTTCCCGACGAACACGTCTCGGCCAACACCACCCAGTGGCAGCGTCAACATAGTTAACTTGTCCTCGGCCAAACTTAATGGGGACAAACCGTTCTAAAATGGCAATGCGATCCCGTGGATTACGACCACCGTCATAACGCCCTGGCTGGAGAATCGAGTCTCCAAACTTTGCGTTGTTTGAGTTAGCAAGAACGTGATTGTTACTTAACATCAAGATCCGTCGATTTCTGGGAGACCGTCTTCCACGAGCAAGACAGCCTAGTGTTCCGGCAGTGACTCGAGAATGGCCTACTGATACCCCACAAGGTGAGGGTCGGTACTTAGCTCGATGGTTTTGTGCATCGATAATTCCAGATACGACAACGCTCAGGGGAAAGTCATCGCTACTTGCTGCTGAAATCCCCATGGAATCAACAATAGCAGATTTTACGTCGTCTATGGATGTTGGTTCTGCCACAAAGACGAGGAGTGACGGCTCACCGGGTTCTGTCATTAGGCTAAAATCATCTTCTGTATAACCTAAACCAACACCTTGAATATTACCGACTCCCTCCAAGGCATTCTCAGCCAGGACTTCCCCATCTACATCAGTAACCATTTGACCGAGTTGTTGCTCGATGTCTGATTTAATCTGAAGTAGACTGTCGTCAAATTCGGCATATTCCTGCTCGTCCTCCATAGTAACCGTTTCTGAATCAAGTTCCTCCTCACTCTCTGGAGGGGCTACGGCCTCTTCTTCTTCCAATACAGTTTCCTGTTCATATGCTGCTGGAGGATTTTCAAACTCTTGACTCATACCAGTTTCTTCGGGTGTATTACTCATGACTTCACCTCAAGTTACTTCCTAGTTCGTTGACTTAGTGATGGAAGTGAGTTACTGGATTTTTTGTGAGCCTATTTCTCTTTATCAAAAGAGTTATAAAAAACGATATGGATTGGGGTAAACAGTGGATTCTTTGCAATCAATAAACTTACTTCACCACTGTCATCAGTCTAGACAGTATCGTCAAAAAACGTCAATAGGTTTTTAAAAAAACTTTACATAATTAAGAATTTGTTAAGGGAGTTGTATTCTTTATCAGGAACTTCCCTTGACACTGACAATAAAACATACTACATACCTTGTAACGTTGCTAGAATGCACTCTCTGTAATATGTTAATCCCATTTTTATCAAAAATGTCGGGCTGAAGACCCCACCTAAAAATACTATACATAACTTACAAATTTCTTGTAACATTCTTCGTTGCGAAATTTTTGCCCTTAAAAACTCTTTGATAATAACAGCAGTATAAGCAATAACGGATATTTTTCCTGTTAATGGAGAAATCTTAAAATCTTCGAGACTTTGATTAACATAATAGGTTACTTCTTGGCGATCATTAAGATGACTTAACCCTGCTAAAATACGAAGATTAGCACTATCATAACCTAAACTTAATAACTCAATAGCCCACTCGATAATATCTGCTAAAGGAACATCCAAAATATTAAATACTTGTGCTTGAGTAAACATCAATAGAAACCCATGAGAATAATTAACTCTTCTAAGATAGAATGAAGAAATGGAATCTATAATAATCAGTTAAATGTCCCAAGCAAAATCAAAATCCTTAATCATTCCTCAATTAATTGTCGGATTGGGAAATCCTGAACCCAAATATGAGAAAACTCGGCATAATATTGGCTTTGAAATAGTAGATAGTTTGACCGAAAATTGGGGATTTCCTTGGAAAGAAAACCGTAAATTTCAAGGGGTAATTGCAGAAGGAAAAAGTAGGAATAACGACAAAATTTATCTCCTCAAACCCTTAACTTATATGAATCGTTCCGGTCAATCTGTGCGAGCCGTCACCGATTGGTATAAACTACAATCAACGGATGTTTTAGTTATCTATGATGACATGGACTTACCCATCGGTCGCATGAGAATGCGTCTCTCGGGGTCAGCAGGGGGACATAATGGCATGAAGTCCATTATTTCCCATTTAGGAGGGCAAAATTTCCCTCGTTTGCGCGTTGGCATTGGTAAGTCCAATCAAGTCGATAATACCATTTCTCACGTTTTAGGCAAATTTTCTCCCGAAGAAAGAAAAGTTATTGATAAAACCTTTCCTTTAGTCGCTGATGCGATTGAAACCAGCTTAAAAGAAGGGGTTGAAAAAGCTATGAGTCTTTTTAATAGCCAAACTGTGACCCCATAGGGTATAATGAACTGTTGTCTATGACTAGATATGTTTGTCGTTTGTTCAACCGGAGGGGCAATTGGAGCCTAGATTTATATTAAAAGTGTTATGGTTAGATGCTAACGTAGCGATCGCCGTAGATCAGGTAGTAGGAAAAGGAACCAGTCCCTTAACTGCTTATTTCTTCTGGCCGCGTAACGATGCGTGGCAACAATTAAAAGACGAATTAGAAGCCAAGCACTGGATATTAGAAGCCGAAAGAATCGACGTATTAAATAAAGCCACCGAAGTCATTAATTATTGGCAAGACCTGAAAAATCAAGGTAAAAGTATTACCATGAAGGAAGCTCAAACGAAGTTTCCTGAAGTGACTTTTAGTGGCAGTAATTAAAAGAGGCAGGAGTGGAAAGGCAGGAGGCAGAAGAAAAAGAAAAACGCCGTGGTGCCGTTATCTTCTTTTCCCTGTTCCCTGTTCCCTGTTTTCTGGAAATCGATAAACCCGATAATCAATCTGGGGAAAAATATTATCGATGGCCTCGATGCTTTCTAAGAAAATAGCGTTGATCGTGCCGAGTTGAAAGTCATCATAAATCTGATTAAAGCGAAGTAAGTGGGTTTTCGTGCGTTCAACGGCGTAAGTAACCATGGTTCCTGTCCGCATAATAAATGCCCAGTCCGACGCTTGAACAAGCAATAGTTCTCGTGCTGCTTGATTTAAAGCCCGTTCTTCCAATTCATCAGCCGGTTCTAAGTTACTCAATTCTATCATCCGCTCCGTCGCTTCGTGGAGATGGGGATAAATCCAAGTATTAGACTCATTCAGCCAAAACTCATGAAATCCCTTGTAACCCCAACTCGACTGGGAGAGACGACATAACTGTTGAGTCGGGTTATGACGGAGATAATCGGCCAAATGGACCATATCGAACGTATTTTGATCGTACCAAGTTTTTCGGAACAAAAAATCCACAAACCACGGCCCCTCGTACCACCAATGACCGAACAATTCCGCATCATAGGGGGCGACCACCACAGGTGAACGTTGCATCATATTGGCTAAATGGGCAATTTGTTGCTCCCGATTGTACATAAAATTCCCTGCGTGTTCAGCGGCCTTTTCTCGGGCCCAATAGGGGTCATAAAGGGACTTATTCTCCATATTGCCCTGAGTATTCGTAATCTTATGGTATTTAATCCCCGTATTCTTCCGTTGACCATTGGGCATAATATAGGGCTTAATGTAATCGTAATCAGCTTCCCAACCCAAATCCTTGTAAAATTCCCGATATTCTGGATCACCCGGATACCCCATTTTAGACGACCACACCTGACTAGAAGACTCGTGGTCCCGACCAAAAGCGGCCACCCCCGACTCTGTAAACACAGGGGCGTAAGTGCCGTAACGGGGGCGAGGATTAGCGTATAAGATACCATGACCATCGATAATAAAGTAACGTAGGCCCGCCTTGGCCAGCATGGTTTCTAACCCTTCGTAATAGGCACATTCCGGTAACCAGATACCTTTCGGGGGGCGACCAAACGCCTCATGATAGTGGTCGCAGGCCACTTTAATTTGCGCCCAAACCGCTTGAGGGTACATTTTCATCAAAGGGAGATAACCATGAGTTGCCCCGGAAGTCATAATTTCCAGGTTATTGCTTTCGAGGAATTGTTTAAAGCCAACCACTAAATTCCCGTTGTATTGTTCCCAAGTTTCACGAATTTGAAGAAATTCTCGGTGATAGAATTCAGCTAAATAACGAATATGACCATTATGTTGATTATTCTCAATTTCTTTAATAATTAGTTCTTGTAGCTTAGCCAGATGATGGTTATAACGTTCTTGTAATAAAGGATCTTGTAACATAGACACCAAAGGCGGTGTCAGACTCATGGTCATTTTAAAATCGATCCCATCCCGTCGTAGTCCTTCAAAAACCCGAAGGAGTGGGATATAAGTCTCTGTAATGGCTTCATAAAGCCACTCTTCCTCTAGGACATAATCCCGTTCAGGGTGTCGTACAAACGGTAAATGGGCATGGAGGACAAGAGCAACGTAGCCAAGAGCCATAATCGTTTTCAACCATCACAGTGAAGTTTTTGCCATTAAGCTTTAATATTAAGTGTAGTTGATTTTATACTATCTTAAGAATCTAGACTAAAATAGATAGCAAAAATCTCTGATTCCCAGAACCTTCTGTCTCTGTCAGTATATAGTGTCAAGTTGCAGTGCTAGAACCCCCAAACTATCAAACAAACTCTGAAAGCGATCGGGCTGCATCTATTCAGTTATTGTTGTTTGTCGATGAGCGTCCCAGTTCCCATGAATATATTCAACCGATTCGAGATTACATCAAAACCGTTAGTCAAGATTATTCTTGTCAGCTAGAAGTCATCGAAATTCACGAACAGCCCCATTTAGTGGAGCATTTTCGCTTAGTTGCGACTCCGGCACTGGTTAAAGTAGTACCAGGCCCAAGACAAACCCTAGCCGGTAGCAATTTAGTCAATCAACTGAAAAAATGGTGGCCGAAATGGCTTTCATCTTTAGAAGAAAAAAATCATCAGGATAAATCGGCGGAAAAATCCACTTATTTTGGCTATTCAGCCGAATTAATGCGTCTTTCGGATGAGATATTTCGCTTGAAGAAAGATAAAGAAAATTTACAAGAACAACTCAGGTTCAAAGATCAAGTTTTAGCCATGTTAGCCCATGATTTGCGGAGTCCCCTCACGGCAGCTTCCATTGCGGTAGAAACCCTAGAACTAGCGCAACATCAAGAACTCAATGATAAACAGGAAAAGCTCACGGCCCAATTATTTAATCAAACCCGTAACCAGTTTCGGGTGATGAATCGTCTGATTACAGATATTTTACAAGCCTCGAAAAGCATGAATGCTCAGTTGCACGTTCAACACGGGGAAGTCTTCTTATCTGAACTTTCCAAAGAAACCGTGGCACAGTATCATGAGTTATTGAGGGAAAAATCTTTAACATTGATTCAAGATATCCCTCAAGACGTACCTCCAGTCTATGCAGACGAAGAGTTAATCCGTCAGGTGATTGTCAACCTCCTAGACAATGCCATTAAATATACACCACAGGGAGGAGAAATTACCTTATCTATTCTCCACCGCACCAGTCAAAAAGTACAAGTTAGTGTCTGTGATACAGGTCCGGGTATTCCCGAAGAAAAACAAGAACGAATTTTTGAAGGCCATTTCCGTTTGCAACGGGATCAAGAAAAAGAAGGCTATGGATTAGGGTTATCTTTATGTCGTAAAATTATTCGTGTCCACTACGGCCAAATTTGGGTTGATAGTGTACCAGAACAAGGTAGTTGTTTTCATTTTACGTTGCCTGTTTACCGTTAACGATCAATATGGGTAATCTCTGTAATAGAGGTTCATTAGATTTACTCCACTGAGTCCACCAGACAAGATTCGCTCAACCATTCAACCGATATGCGTAAAGCTTTAATTATCGTCAATGCCCAGGTCAAAGCTGAAGGTACTATGTATTTAGCT
Source organism: Crocosphaera sp. (assembly GCA_030066295.1). Classification (GTDB taxonomy): domain Bacteria; phylum Cyanobacteriota; class Cyanobacteriia; order Cyanobacteriales; family Microcystaceae; genus Crocosphaera. Next base: position 771 of record JASJBX010000172.1, on the reverse strand, counting down.
TCTCCTGCAACCGAAAAAATGGTTATGGCACTTGAGAAAGCCATTCATGCTGATTCTCCCTCAACTCAGGTTGAAGTGATGGCAGCAGCCACATTATGGTCAAAAAAGGCTCAAGCTTCTAAACCTGATTCCGATATCGTCTATTGTCCTTTAACCATCGAGGTTCCGAACTGGCTATCCTTTCCTGGACAAAAAATTTATCAAGACTGTAAAGATGTCAAAGCAAGAAGACAATGGGTCGATAAAATGTTAGGGTACAAAACCAGTATTGGTGATTCTTGGTTAGGAGATTTATGGCTACCCATTGCCGTTACTCCCAGAGAATTGATCTATGGGGAGATTATTGGGGAAGGGGTATTCCCTAATTCTTATGAACAACCCATTTCCTTGAAAAAGTCCTTGCGTCGTCCTCTATATGATTTAGCCCAAGGGTTACTAGAGTCCTTAGATGTTCCTTCATCCTTGTATTTGTTACAGTTTAGCCTCAAAGGTCAAAACATTATTTTTGACCGTTTATGGCCCTTCCCGGCGGCTCCTGCGATCGCTTCTCTCACCTATGCTCATCCCAACTTATTTACCTGTTATTGGCATTGTTTAACCCATCAACCGCTGCCTAGTTTGACAGCCAGTCCTTCGTGACATCCTCCCACGCTAACTGCTAGGCAGTATAGCGTGGGCTTCCCAACTCACGATGGGATATTTCTGCCCACAGGGGTATTTCCCTATGCCAGTTATCTAGGCTCATCACCCCCGACACCTCGACTTGACAGA
>JASJBX010000171.1 GCA_030066295.1 Crocosphaera sp. | reverse complement strand
CATTAATTATCTAAAGCATCTAGACGTTTTTGCCATTCTTGATCAATTTTATCTGACTGTTCAATTTCTTGTTCTAAGAGGTCTTTTTCTGTAGTATAAGCAATATCAGATTGTTGGAGAATGGCTTGATTGGCAAATTGAGAAGCGTATTCTAGTTTATGTTGGGTCATTGCATCTTTGTCTTCTAAAACTTTAGTTCGTTCTTTCCTTTTACTGTTTCTTGTTTCAATTTTACTGTTTCTTGCTTGAACGACAAAGTAACGAACCGCAGGAACGCCTAAAAAAGCGATCGCATACCCTAACAATAACCAATAAATTGAATTAATAAAGGCAATAAAACCGCCAAATTGTGCCACAATACTCGGATCTTTTAGAAATGATCCTAACACTAATGCTAAAATAAAGTTGAAGGCTCCTAAACCAATAGACAACATAATTTGACTACTAGAAGCTTCACTAAATTTATACAATCTTTCTCTTAAATAGGTAGAAATAGACTTTTGACTGGATTCTTGTACCGTTACTTGTAACTCAGGAAAATAGTAAATTAATTCTCCTTTTGGAGAGACTTCTGGTGTTCCATTAAAACGGGTTAAAACGGGTAAGATATAGTCTTCATTTTCTTGATTATAGCGATCAATATTATCGAGATAGGGAGCAACTTGTTCAGCAATAATTGACCCTTTATTATTTGTAATAACGGTTCCAATGGCTTTCCAGCGACGCTCTTCTAGATTATAATTGGGATTACCATCTCCGAATAAAAAGGAAAAAATTGCTTCTAGAAAATTCATCTCACTAGAATTGTTATTTCTAGGTTTTCCTGAAGAAGAATAACCATAACGGTTATAACGATAATCAGGATAAAATATCCAAAATAAGTCACCAAAATTAGGAAAGAAAAAGAATCCACCCCCTCGATAACTTCCCCCACGACTACTCGAATTATTATCACTATCTCGACTGGAATTGATACCAATAACAATCACAGTGATAGCAATTATCATTAAAATAATGGAAGCAATTAAAACAATACCAAAGGAAATACGAATAATATAAAATAGAACTTTCCAAATTTTTTCCCAGGTTTCTTTTAATTGTAGTTTCCAGTATTTATTACGCAGAATGGTTCTGAAATTTTCAGGAAATAGATAGATAATATCTCCTGACTCTGCAACTTGTAAATGGCCAGATACATCAGACGCTAAGGCCAGTAATCCTTGTTGTGCTAAGTTAATATTAAGTCCTGATTTTGCTGCTACGTCCCCAACCGTGACACGGTAGCCTAATTGTTCAACGGATTTCATAATTTCAGGCTGAAGTGTCATATCATACCTTCCTTATTTTCCTGTTCACTCTTCTATTATATTCGTTTTCAGAAAAAAGTATGTCTAATCAAAAAATTTTAATCTGGTATCGCAATGATTTACGAATTCACGATCATGAACCATTATATCAAGCAATTAAAAAAAGTGCCTTAATTATTCCTTTCTATTGTTTTGATATTAGACAATTTGAAACCACTTCGTTTGGATTCCCTAAAACGGGAAATTTTCGAGGTCAATTTTTATTACAAAGTGTTACTAATTTACGAGAATCTCTCCAAGATTTAGGAAGTGATTTAATTATTGGAAAAGGTTATCCTGAAGAAATTATACCTCAGTTAATAAAAGCATTAAATATTGATGCTGTCTATTTTCATAAAGAGGTAACCTCAGAGGAGATAGAGGTAGAAAATTTAGCAAAAAAGGCTCTTAAACCCCTTAATACGAAGTTTAAAGGGTTTTGGGGAGCAACATTATATCATTGGGATGATTTACCTTTTGAAGTGCATAAATTACCTGAAGTTTTTACCAGTTTTCGTAAAAAAGTCGAAAAAATTTCTACAGTAAACCCTACATTTATTAGTCCCCAGAAGTTGCGATCTCTTCCTGAGATTGAAGTCGGTAATCTTCCCAGTTTAGAAGACTTAGGATTACAAAAACCTGATTATGATTCGAGAGGCGTTTTAGAATTTAAAGGAGGAGAAACGGAAGGAATTAAACGCCTACAAGTCTATTTTTGGAAAAAAAATTGTCTGAAAGAGTATAAAGAAACTAGGAATGGAATGTTAGGAGCAGATTATTCTTCTAAGTTTTCTCCTTGGTTAGCTCATGGTTGTTTATCCCCCCGTTATCTTTATGAAGAAGTCCAAAAGTATGAAGAAAAAAGAGTTAAAAATAATTCAACTTATTGGCTAATTTTTGAACTGTTATGGCGGGATTATTTTCGCTTTATTTGCGCTAAACATGGAAATAAAATCTTTTATCAATCGGGTTTACAAGGATTAGATATTCCTTGGAAAAATGATCAAGAAAGGTTTAGATTGTGGCAAGAAGGTAAGACAGGTTATCCTTTGGTTGATGCGAATATGAGAGAATTAGCTGCCACTGGTTTTATGTCTAATAGGGGTAGACAAAATGTTGCTAGTTTTTTGACTAAAAATTTAGGAATTAACTGGATAATGGGGGCAGAATGGTTTGAATCTTTATTAATTGATTATGATGTTTGTAGTAACTATGGAAACTGGAATTACACCGCCGGAGTGGGAAATGATGCGAGGGGATTTCGCTATTTTAATATTCCTAAACAATCAAAAGATTATGATCCCAAAGGAGACTATATCAGACATTGGTTACCGGAATTAAAAATGATTCCAGGGGACAAGATTCATGAACCCTGGAAACTTTCTCAAGACGAACAAAAACGGTATAATGTCATAATTGGGGCCGATTATCCTCGTCCAGTGGTAGACTTTTTCAAGTCAGTTAAAGCCAATGAAAAAGTTTACAATGCTTCAATACAACTTCTGACTTCTGACTTCTGACTTTATTCAAGGGGTTTTCCAGATCCTCTGATGATAGTCTTCAACCTTGGCATAGGGATCGATCGCAGTATGATGGTGATGGGGATGATCATGGGAATGATGATGACCATGATCATCCACTGCAGCAAGACGAAACTTGCACATTTCACAGTTCATCTGTACTTGTCCCTGTTGGATCTCTAACTCCCGTTCCCTGACTACTTGTAGTAGTTGGGGGTGGATACCCATTTCGGGTAAACAAGTCATGTCGATGTGAGGATAAACCGCTTTTTGTTCTTCTGTGATGCGAAAAATCTTTTTAACCAGGGCCCCTGTAAACAAGAAATAGGGTAAAACGATAATACGCTTGGGTTGATAGAAACTAGCGCGTCTAAACCCATCTTCGAGACGGGGATGGGTAATACCAATAAAACAGGTTTCTACCGTTTGATAACCGCTACCTTCCCATACCATTCGCGCCAACTTACACACATCTCCATTGGCATCGGGATCACTCGAACCCCTGCCAACGAACAATAAAACCGTTTCAGACCGTTTAATTCCCTTGGGGTTAGCTTGGGAGCGATCAAGAGCTTCTAAGCGTTCCTGCCACAATTTTAAGAGGTTAGGGGTAATTCCGAAATGGCGGCCATAGTGGAATTTTAATTCAGGATAACGTTGTCGAGTGCGATCGAGTTCGTTAGTGACATCAAACTTATTATGACGCGCAGCGAACAACAAAATGGGCAACGCAGAAATATCGGTGTACCCTTGGGACACACAATAGTCTACCCCTTGCTGGATGTAAGGTTCGGTCAGTTCTAAAAAACAGGGAATAACGGGACGAGAGGTGTCTAATGCTTGATAAGCAGCTACAAAGTCCAAAAAGGTCTGTTTTCCATCTTTATCTTTGGTTCCATGACCAATCATCAATAGGGGACGGGATAAGGGTAACGGGGGAAAATGAAGAGAGGGATGCTTATCTAGCTTCAGGGTGGACATTAATGGTTTCAAACTCCTGTAATGGTGTGGGGTAGGGATGTTCATAGTCCATACTTTGTTATGGTAGCGAACTTTAAAGGTTGAGGAAATGGGGGGTGGGGGGACTATACCGCTACGCGAAAGGCAAAAGGCAAAAGTTAGAAGTTAGAGGTTGTTTCTATTTATTTTAAGGGGCTAACCGATGAATTTCCCATGTTGTTTCCTCTGTTAACGTATAAGAAAAGCGATCGTGTAAACGGTTAGGTCGTCCTTGCCAAAATTCAAACCGTGTGGGTTGGACTCGATATCCTCCCCAAAAAGAGGGTAAGGGAATCTCTCCATGTTGAAATTTATACTTCAGTTCTTCAAACTTCATTTCTAATAGTTTTCGTGAAGAAATAACGGAACTTTGTGCTGAACACCAAGCCCCTAATTGACTGCCCCTCGGACGACTGGTAAAATAGCCTAGAGACTCGGCTGTAGGCACTTTGCTGGCGGTTCCTTGAATTTTAACTTGCCGTTCTAAAGGAAGCCATAAAAATAGTAACGCAACGTGAGGATTTTCTTCAATTTGTTGGGCTTTTCTGCTTTCGTAGTTGGTAAAAAAAACAAATCCTTGTTCATCAAAATATTTTAAAAGAACGGTTCTAAGAGAAGGTTCTCCTGTGGCTGAAGCAGTGGCTAAACTCATGGCATTGGGTTCTGGTAATTCTGCTTCGCTGGCCTGTTTAAACCATTTTTCAAACTGTTTAAAAGGGTCAGCTTCTAGATCATTTCTAGTTAGACCATTACGGGTATATTCTTCTCTTAACGCAGTGAGATCCATTGTCAATTTAAACGTTTTAGTACAAATTTTTAGCTATTATAGTTTAACGTAATTGCTTAAAAAATAGGTTCTTCAGGTGGGCAAATCAGAGATTTATCTGAACGACCCGTAAAGTAGAAAACGTTGCCTACCCTACAATCTTAAGATTTTTTTTCTTGTCAAGATTTACAATTCTTGAGGGTGATTTTTCGCTTTAATCACTTCTTTTCTTCTCGTTTCTAATAACTCACTAAACTCCTGAGAAAGTCTGGGCATTTGTTCTAATAAAGTGGCTACCACTTCAGGGGATAAAACCCCTACTTCTAAGTCATCCAAGGCCATCACCGACACATCACTACATTCTCCCGTCAGTAAGATTTTTTCACCAAAAAACTCCCCTTGGCCTAAGCGGGCAATTTCTTGATTTTCTCCGTTACTGTCCCCAACAAAAATGATAGCATGACCATTCAAAATTAAATACAACCCTAAAATTCTTTCTCCTTCTTCAAACACCCATTCTCCTTGGGCATAATAGCGAATATTACTGGCATCTTTTGCTTCCATAAACCGTTCGGCTGCTAGATTACCAAAATTCGGCAGCGATCGCATCACTTCTGTGACTTGATGGGTAGGGTTTGGTTTGGACATTTGGGCCATATCCATCTGATATTCTGTCTGAATGGGATAGGGAATGGTTAAATGATATCGTTTGGCTGCGTACCAAATACGTACAACAAAATCATTGCGAATATTCAGCATACTTTCATAATTATCCACAAATAAACCAATTTGATAAGTAATAGAAAAATCAGCGTAATTTTCTACTCTTACCCAAGGGGAAGGGTTCCTTAAAATACCTGGGGTTGCTAGGGCGGTTTCTTTGAGTACCTGAATCACTTTGTTGGGGGGATCATCATAGGAAAATCCAAACACAAATCGTTCGACGTGTAAGGGAGTGGGACGATTATAATTGGTAAAATTTCCTTGGGCTAAAATTGAGTTAGGAATGACCACACTATCTTGATCACGGGTTTGTAAATAAACCGACCGCCAATTGACTTTAATCACTTTGCCGATGGTGTCTCCAACTTGTAACCAGTCTCCCAAAGCGAAAGGTCTTTCAAATAATAATAAAATACCTGAAAAGAGATTTTTTAAGGTATCTTGTAGAGCTAAACCAATCACTAATGAACCCACCCCAAAGGCGGTTAAAAGCGCACCCAAGTCGATTTTCCAAACGGTAGACAGGATAACGGCTGTAATACAAGCGACTAAGAAAAATCGAATTAAATCTAATAGAAGATCCGGTACTCTTTCCTGCCAACTTCCTGCAATAGCTTGGTCAAAAATTAACACTTTAAACGCCGAAAGAATAGCATGAATCATGCCGATCCAGACTAACGTTTTGACTGAACGAATAATGGTTGTTTCTTCTGGTATTTCTAAAACTCTTGTTAGAAATAATAGTGATGCAACTAAGGGAAAAACTAAATTTCGGAAAATAATTATGGTGGCCACTAAGGGTTTTTCTTCTTGGCGAAGTTGCACGATAATTTCATTTAAGAAAATCATGATTAAGGGAAATCCTAAAATGAGGACAATCGTCCAACGAAACCAGTTTTGTTCCACTAATGTAATTGGCATTATAATTTGATTGATGATTACCTAAATATGGCATACTCCCATTATGAATAATTAAGTCAGTTGCACTGGGAAACCTTAGAATTTTATTATGTTTCCCTTTTTAACCCTTGCTTAACAAAATATTAAGAAATATTATAAAAAGTTTATTATTAACAGTTTTTTGAATTTATATTGGTTATCATACAACGTAAATTAATCCTTTTTTTTAGCACTCTTAAGGGTTAAGTGCTAATTTTAATCCTCTACCCTTAGACTGTCTCTTAGGAGAGATGATCTTAAAAATTTAATAAATTTAAGCCAGGAAAAAACAGCGTATGAACTACTTTTTTGATATTATCGGTACAACTTCAGTTTTAACCTTTTTTAATTATCAACAACAACTAGAACAAAACAAAAATCGGGGTAAAGCCTATTTAGGAAGCTATGAATGTAGTCTTGATGGGTTTATTGAGTCGGTGGACAATATTGCCAAAAAACCGGATTGGAATTGGGATGATGTGGTGGGAAGTATTGTTAATTTTTGGCTAAAAAATGAAGATAAAGTCCGTTATTGGCAGGATAACTTTACTACTGCGGAGTCCGACCGATTGATTGTTGCTAGAGTGGGCAAAACGGAAGCATTGCGTAGAGAATTTGAATCCTTATTTGATGTTTAGACTGTGAGATGACGGACAAAAAAAATTAAATCATTTGTTCCGTCATCTTGATTCCTATCGGGAAGTAAGTAGAAATAAGTGGAAATAAAGGGAAAAAAATAGACAATTTATTATCTGTAACAAAATGAGGGTTTAGAAAATAAAAATCTGAGTATAATAAAAATAAACTGAGAAACAAAGATAAATTCTATTTAAGTTTCTATTGTTGAATGAGTTGGTTATGATGAAGTTGAAACGTTCTTATCGTCGTTCATTAATCTATGGGTTACTGGTCGCTTTTATCAGTAGTAGTATTATTGTTTTTTCCCCGAAACCGAGTTATGGTCAACCTTGGTTAAATTGGCTATTACAAGGGGTACAAGTCATTCAATTATCCACGTTATCTGATTCTCAAGAAGTTAAATATGGACGACAAATTAACGACGAATTAATCAGAAGTGGACAGTTTCGCTTATCTCGAAATCGAGCCTTAAGTCAGAAAATCGATCGCATTGGTCAACGTCTGGCACAAAATAGTCGTCGTCCTAATCTACCGTTTACCTTCCAAGTGGCTCAAGATGATTCTATTAACGCATTTGCGACGATGGGTGGTTTTGTTTATGTTAATACCGGCTTAATTGCTGCGGCTGAAAATGAGGCAGAATTAGCCAGTGTCATAGGTCATGAAATTGCCCATATTACCGAACGCCATGCCATTAACCAAATGCGAAATGTAGCCATTTCTCAAGGGTTAATGTCGGCCACTGGATTGAGTGAAAATAATATTGTTAATATTGGGTACAACTAGCGGTGAATCTTCCCCATAGTCGGGAGGCAGAACTCGAAGCGGATCAAGTGGGTTTACTCAACTTACGGCAAGCGGGTTATGCTCCCATTGGGATGATTACTTTTATGAAAAAATTAACGCAACAAAGCGGATCGCCTCCTGCTTTTTTAAGCACCCACCCTGCCACTTCCCAACGGGTTAACGCCTTAAACCAAGCAGTTAACCCCGACATTGCCTATCAGGGAGATGGGTTAGACAATCAAGCCTATCAAAAGGAATTTCGGTCTTTATTATAGCTTTTTTGCCCACTAGAATCGGACTTTCTTGAGTAACCAGTCGGTGATTAATTCGGGGGTATTTCGTTTCACCCAATAAAAAGCGATCGCCCGAAAACTCGGTTTAGAGAGTCTAGCAATCAATCTCATCACTCGGTTGAGAGGACGCACCCCAACTTTTTGATTGATTAAATTAACAGAACCGAGATCATAAAGACAGTCAATAATCATCTTCAAGGTGGCCTCCTCTCGTTCCATTAAATTTTCAACGAGAAGCATCACATTTTTTTTCTGTTCGATTTCTAGTTTTTCAGCTTCGGAAAGTTTAGGGAAATATTTGACCACGGTTGCTGATTTTTTGGGTATTTTTTTCTTCTTCTTTATCTTGGTCTTTGATGACTTTTTTGCTGCTTTTAACGGCTTTTTTTGAGTGTTAGAAGAAATCATAACTTTATTGATTAACCAATTAGTAATTAATTCAGGTGTATTATTGACCACCCAATAAAAAGCAATAGGACGAAAAACAGTTTTAGCCAGTCCAGCAATGAATCTGACCAAGGACTTGAGAAAACCCAAAGGAACTTTCTTATTGATCAGATTGAGAGAACCCACATCATAAAGACAATCAATAATCATCTTAAACGTAGCTGCTTCTCTCTCCATCAAATTCTCAACTAAGAGCATAATATTTCTTTTCTGCTCTATTTGAAGTCGTTTGACTTCTGAGAGTTTAGGGACATATTTAGCCACTTGTACGGGTTGTTTTGGCTCGTTCCGAGAAAGTACCATGAAGATTCACACACTAACACTCTCAGATACTATAAACTAGACAGACTCATTTAACCAGTTTTGAACATACCCATGATAAGCTCTTGCCTAGAGATCAGAAAATTAATAAATTTAGAAGTTTAACTTGATGGTCTTAAAAAAGATAACTATTAATCATCAAAGTTCCCCTCATACCTAAATCTTCGTGTTCTAAAATATGACAGTGATAAACTGTTTTCCCTGTAATCATTGATGTTGTTTACGAACACTACAATATTGAATCAAAACTATAAATAAGAGCAAGCCAACCACATACTTGAGGGGGTCAGGAACCGAAGGATTAGGGGAGAAAAAGCCTTCAATAATCCCTGCAATAAACAAAAGAGGAACCACCCCAAAAACTAACTGTGCTGCTTGTAATCCGTAAATTTTAAACGCATCCACACGGGTATAATTACCAGGAAATAATAACGCCTTAGCAATCAATAATCCCGCCCCTCCTGATAAGAAGATAGCCGGTAATTCTAAGGAACCATGAGGAAAAACAAAAGCCCAGAAAGGATAAGCTAAATTATTTTGTCCCACCAGTGTAGCAATACTACCAATCAGTAACCCATTGTAAAAAAGAATAAATAGGGTAAAAATTCCTGCAATAATTCCCCCACCAATAATCCTAAAAGACACCGACATATTATTAATCATAATGCCACTCGAAGCTAAGGGTTCTATGCCAATAATCGATCCCATCCATAACTCTTGTTCATCCCGAACTTTCGTAATTAACTCTGGAGGGACCACCGAAGGGATAAAAGCGGGATCACTCCAAGCATACCACCAAGCAATTAAACCCCCTAGAAGAAAGGTAAACGTGGCGATCGCTGTACATGGCCAAGTTTGTTGCACCGTTTCTGGGAACCCCCAACGGTAAAATCGCCAAATTGCGCCCCAGTCTTGACCCCGAGGCCCTTGATAAATTTGACTATAGGCCCGGGTGGTTAACTGGTGTAAGTCTTGAGTGAGAGTGTTTCCCACCTCAAAGGTTTTGGCACGGGCAAGATCAGCCGAGACAGAGCGATATAATGCCGACAATTCTTGTATTTCTGAAGCATTCAAGGATTTAATGCCTTTTTTTTCTATTTTTTTTAACAGGAAATCCAGTCGTTGCCAAGCAGGTTCCCGTCGTGCAATCCAACGTTGAATTTTCATTATATTTTTCCTATATTTTCAGTAACTTGCTTTAAGATCACCATGAGTTCGTTATTTTTAAGTTATTTTTCACTCATTATTTCCGATGTCTAATCCTTCTCCAGAATACCAATCTCTCGGACCCCTGAGTGTCGGCAATGTCATTAGTGCTGCTGCTCGCATTTATCGCGATCGCTTTCCTGTCTATTATAAGTTAGCGTTAATTAGTTATTTTTGGTTACTTGTTCCTATTTATGGCTGGGCAAAATTTATGGCGATTTCGGGTTTATTATCCCGTTTAGCCTATGGAGAGGTGAGTGGAAAACCGGAAAGTGTTCGAGAGGCGCGTCGTTATATTAATCCCCGTTTATGGACGTTTTTCTTAACCGCATTATTAGTGGGTTTAATTTTCTTTGCATGGTATATATTCTTTGGCATTATTTTGGTGATTTTTATTTTTGTTTTAGGAAGTCTTGGTTCCTCAAATAGTAGTGTGTTATTGGGGCTTATTTTTGGTCTTTTATTCTTCATAGGACTGATTATGTTTATTGTTAGTCTTATTTGGCTTAACTCTCGATTATATTTGGCAGATTTAGCCATAGCTATTGAGAATCAATCCTCTCCATCTACGGCAATTAATCGCAGTTGGCAACTAACTAAAGAATTTATTTGGCGAATTATGTTAATTAGTTTTGTTGCTTTTTTGATCGCGATTCCTGCTTCTCTATTAGTGCAATTAATTGATAGTTTAGTTCGTTGGGCTTTGCTGGTTATCTTTCCTGAGGGTTCTTTTGTTGCTGGCGTTATATATTTTTTACTGTATTTAGCAACTTCTTTCCCTATATCGGCTTTATTAGTTCCTTTTTGGCAATCCATTAAAGCTGTGGTTTATTACGATTTACGCACTCGTAGAGAAGGAATTGATATACAACTTCGAGATTCAATTTAAGTTTTAATTGGGAGTGATAAATTATGAACTTTTTCAATCAATTTAAAATACAAACCCCCGAAAGTGTTGAATTAGAATTTACTTTGGCTGGTATTGGGAACCGAGTCTATGCTTTTGCCATTGATTGGATTGTTTTGGGATTTATTATTACGGTATTGCTCATTTTTGCAGCCTTATCTTTTCTCAATAGTTTTCTGGTCTCCAGTGTTTTTGGCATACCGGAAGAACAAACTTTTTTATGGATTTTAGCCATTCAATTTTTCATTATTTTTGTCGTTTATGTAGGCTATTTTGTCTTTTTTGAAACCTTGTGGCAAGGGGAAACCCCGGGGAAACGATTTGTTAAAATTCGGGTCATTCAAGATAATGGAAGACCCATTATGTTACAACAAGCAACCCTTCGGGCGTTATTAAGACCTATTGATGATTTATTCTTTTTAGGGGTGTTTTTTATTGTGTTTGGCAAGCAAGAAAAACGGATTGGAGATTGGGTCGCTGGAACCATTGTTATTCAAGAAGAACAAGGCAAGAAAGGCACAGATTTAACGGTTTCAAAGGCAGCAGAAAACTTGGCTAACTACCTCCAAAAAAATGCAGATTTATCTAACTTATTACCCGAAGATTTTGCGACTATTCGCCGATATCTACAACGACGTGATGGAATGTTTACTCAAGCTAGAGTGGAATTAGCACGAAAATTAGCCTATCAAGTGAAAGATATTATTAACCTTCAAGAAATACCAGAAAATACCACCAGTAACTTGTTTTTAGAAGCGGTTTATTTAGCCTATCAACAACAGGGTTAAAATAGCAATAATTGATTCATAAGAAAGTTATGGGACTTATTAAGTTAATTTTATAGCACTACGCATTTTGGTGTTTGATATTGACAAACCCTAAAACTCTTTTCTGGTTCATGCTGCCTTCTGCCTTCTGCCCCCCAGACTTAGTTACTCTAAAGTCATCTGAGATCCCCATAAATCTTGCGCCATAAACGCCCGATCTTTGGGTAAAGGGGCAACCGGTTCAGTTAAAGTAAATTCCCCCTTCTCAATCCAATTTTTCAACTCCTGAGCGACTTTTCGAGATAAGGCAATACTGGCCAAGGGTGCAACTCTAACACTTTTCCCTTCAATGGTCATGCGGCCTGTTTTTAATTGCCCATAACTGACTAAACCAAAGGTGGGACGAACCCGACGAGGAATGGAAAAGTCAATAACCGGGGCAACCACATCCTTATCCCCAACGGCACAATGTTCAATCACTTTACGATTCAATACGGGAAAGGGAATACCCACCCCCAACATCAAAGACGGACCATAATGACTAAAATAACAGCCTCTCACCCATTCCGGCGACATGGTTTTGGCATCTCCCACTAACGCTAAGGTAGCCGCCGGACCGATAGGGGTACGGTTAGATAAGCGTTTCTGCAAGGGGAAATGTTGGGTCCCTTCCCAAGCAATATAACCCACACCACCCCCTAAAAACACACGACTACCGATGCCAATTAATTCTAGGTCAGGATCATTGAATAGAGGGGCAATCGCTCCTGGGTTAGAATAGACTGCGTTGCCTAAACTGGGTTGGAGTGGACCGAGATAGGTGTAGAGAAGGCGATCGCTACTATTAACCCCCACAATAAAGTTTTGATAAAGGTTACGGGGATTATATAAGTAAAATTGATTGATGGTTTTGCGGGTGATATTGGTTTCAAAGGAGGCCCGAGGATAACAGTCGGTGACTTGACCAATGGCTTTGAGACTGACGGGTTTTCCTGCGATCAAGTCTTCAATCACATGGCCGCCACCCCGTTCCACATTCACATTCCCTAGACGGGTTTCGTTATCATTCATCTCACCGATCGCCTTATAATCCACCATCGCAGTTGCCCCCAAATAGAGATCCACTGCCCCAAACCCGGCATAAGCAGGAACTCCATCTAACCAACATTGTCGTATTTTGATGGGCGGATCGGTATGACCTAAGTTGAGAATGGCCCCGGACGATTCCATTGGTTCAAAGGTGCCGGTGCAGACAACATCAACGGTTTCAAAAGCTTCATCAATTCCTATTTCTTGAACCCGTGTTTTTAGTTCTTCTACGGTCCAAACTACTGCTTTTTTTTGGCTAATTTTTTCGTTAATTTCTGAGATTGTTCGCATTTCTATCAGGATATTTTATTTATTTAAGAAAAACTATATCTATTATCTGTTATTAACCTGCCATCGGTCTAAAATATCTTTAACTAATACTTCTTTTAACCATACTTGACTCACCAGGGCTAAAGGCAAGGCTAAAAAGAAACCTAAAACACCGAAAAAACTGGCAAAAAATACTTGTGAGAGTAATGTTAATGGGGGTAAGATTGATTGTCTATTTTCTATAACTAACGGAGTCAGTAATCTATTTTCTGTTATTTGAATGACGACATAAAATATTATATACAGAATAAAGACGATAATTGATTTCCAAGGATTTTCTAATAAAGCGATCGCTACGGGTGGAATGGTACTTAAGACAGGTCCGATATTGGGGATAAAGGTTAAAATACCTGCTAACATTGCTTGTGCCAAAGTTAAGGGCATTTTGAGAATTGATAAACCAATAAAGCTTAATAAGGAAATCATCACCATTTGAAATAATATGATGGTTAGTCCCCTTTGTAATGAGCGATCACATTCTGTTAAGATATAGTCTATTTTCTTTCGATAAAATGAGGGAAATAAACGA
>JASJBX010000170.1 GCA_030066295.1 Crocosphaera sp. | reverse complement strand
CCTTCCCCTCTCACTGCTTCGGAAATTAAGACACCAACAGGATATAAACCGGTAGGGTGAAACTGGACAAACTCCATGTCTTCTAAAGGGACTCCAGCTAAGGCTGACATGGCTAACCCGTCCCCGGTGGAAGCAAAATCATTGGATGTGGTGTTAAATACCCTACCATAACCCCCTGTAGCAAACATCACCACTTTGCTGTGGATAATTTCCAGGGTGCCATCTTCGATATGATACATGAGGATGCCTTTGGCTTCTCCGTCTTCGAGAATCAGACGCATCACGTACCATTCATCATAAATCGTGACCCCATTACGTCTGAGGTTATTGACTAATTCATGGAGGATGGCATGGCCGGTTTTATCGGCCGCGTAACAAGCACGATTATGGGTGTGACCACCAAAAGCCCGTTGAGCAATTTTTCCGTTGTCTAAACGGGAGAATAACACCCCTAAATGTTCGAGAGCGATGATCACATCGGGGGCCTGTTGCGTCAGTAAGGCCACCGCGTCTTGATCGGCTAAATAGTCCGATCCCTTGACTGTATCGAAGGCGTGAGACTCCCAACTGTCTTCTGAGTCAACATTTTTTAAACTGGCTGCGATCCCCCCTTGGGCCGCGACGGAGTGCGATCGGATGGGATGGGTTTTGGCAACCACGGCCACGTCAATACTAGGGTTAAGGCGTTTTATTTCTAGGGCAGCGCGAGATCCCGCTAAACCACCGCCCACAATCACGACATCATGTTGTAACATCTTTTACTAGGTGAGAGCTTTCCTATGTTTGACTCTAGCTCATGAAGCGGTCAACACCGCCGAAAAAACGTTAAAACTTTATAAAGTGAGTTACGATACATTAATATCCCATTGGGTTTCAGCCAGTACAAGTAAACTGGCTACCATGATCACTGCTGTCGCTAAAAATTGCCAACCCATGACATGGGGCAAAATGAGAATACCCAGTAAATGACCCGATCCTACCAATAGTAACGCACGGGAATTTAACCCTAACCCGGTTATCAGATACCCCAGACTGCATAACCCTAGCCAAAGATGAGATAGGTTAGTGAGAATCAAACCCCATCCGAAAAAAATACCGCAGTCAGTTACCGTGACACCCCCAACCATCAAAATAACCCAAGTGTATAAGATCCAGTTAAGCTGCCGTTGCTTCACCCAAAAATGAGTTAAGATCATCATGGCTAAGGTTCCGGCCACCGTTAAAATTGACCAGGCGATCGCTTGAGTCGTCCAACTAATGGGTGAAAATTGTGCCGTAAGAAAGATAGCAGCGACAATTAAGCCCCAAATCAGGCAAACTTGGTCTAAACAGCTATATAAACCAGAATAAATCGTTTTTCCAGCAATTTTTAGATACAGACTCACTAAAGATTGATATTCCTGACAATAGAGATCCCTCTGCTTTCGTCTTAAGATGGGTTTGGTTGGGTCTAATAAATTCATTGAATAGGGACTGACGCAAATATTAAATTCTAAATCTAACGTATTTTTAATAAACTTTACAAGAATCTATCTTTTTTTTCAAGTTTATGATAGGGGCTACCTTTTACAGCTACTTATTACTCATATCTTGCACCTTCGATAAAACTAACTAGTTTAGAGAGGGAACAGGGAACGGGGAACAGGTAATAGGGTTTATTTTGATGGTAACTACTTAAGAATTTCTTTTCTGTCTTTTGTTGCTGAGTTTTCCTGTACTGGTGTAAGATGTCAGTATTAAAAAAATATTATAAATTTGGAATATTGATGAATATTATGGTAAATGATGTCACTGAAATCAAGGAAAATGATGGTTATGATGAATGGTTAACAAGGAAGGTAAAAATGAGATGAGTTTGACAATAAAAATAAAACAGTCTAATTAAGATAAAAAAGAGTCAAAAAATGTAATCATTTCGCAAAAAAATAACGAAATCTTAACCCCATTTTCCCAGCAGATAAATCTATGATGAATTGGGGGAGTGTCAAAAAAGTCCCCCTGTGTAAAGAAATTGTGCAATATGTCCTATGGATAAACAACAACTGTGGCAACGTTATCAAGATTGGCTTTATTATCATCAAGGGTTAGGGGTTTACGTTGATATTAGCCGAATGGGCTTCGATGAGGAACTGGTTAAACAACTGACCCCGAAGTTTGACAAAGCCTTTGCGGATATGGAAGCCTTAGAAAGTGGGGCGATCGCTAACCCAGATGAAGGGCGGATGGTGGGACACTATTGGCTACGGGACCCAGAATTAGCCCCCAATGAGGACGTAAAAAAAGAAATCACAGAACCGTTGGCTAATATTGCTCAATTTGTCAAAAAAATCCACCAGGGAACCATTAAACCCCCCACAGCCGACAAGTTTACGGATATCCTTTCCGTGGGTATTGGGGGATCAGCGTTGGGCCCGCAATTTGTGGCCGAAGCCTTATCTTCCGAAGATCCCCCCATGACCATCCATTTTATCGATAATACCGATCCGGCGGGGATCGATAGGACCCTGGCCAAAATTGGCGATCGCCTCAAAAGTACCCTCGTTTTGATCACCACCAAGTCAGGAGGGACCCCCGAAACCCGTAACGGGATGTTAGAAGTCAAACACGCTTACCAAAGCAAGGGATTAGCGTTTGAACCCCACGCCGTTGCTGTTACCATGCCAGGAAGTAAGATGGACAAAATAGCCACCGACTGGTTAGCCAGGTTCCCCATGCAAGACTGGGTCGGAGGCAGAACATCGGAACTATCTGCGGTGGGTTTATTACCGGCTGCTTTGCAAGGGATCAATATCGATGGAATGTTGATCGGGGCTAAAGAAATGGACGAAGCTACCAGGGTTAAGGATATCAAAACTAACCCAGCTGCTTTATTAGCCTTGGCTTGGTATTATTCGGGCAATGGTAAGGGAGAAAAGGATATGGTGGTTCTTCCTTATAAAGATAGTTTGCTGTTGTTTAGTCGTTATTTACAACAGTTAGTGATGGAATCGTTGGGTAAAGAAAAGGATCTCGATGGTAATACGGTTTATCAGGGCATTGCTGTTTATGGCAACAAAGGATCGACCGATCAACACGCTTATGTACAGCAATTAAGGGAAGGGGTTCCTAACTTTTTCGTCACCTTTATTGAAGTCTTAGAAGATGGCAGAGATAGTCATTTTGAAATTGAACCAGGTGTTACATCAGGAGACTTTTTATCCGGATTTTTACAAGGAACCAGACAAGCGTTATTTGAGAATAATCGGGACTCGATTACCATTACCATTCCTCAAGTTAATCCTCGTATCGTTGGGGCTTTAATTGCCTTGTATGAAAGGACAGTTAGTTTTTATGCTTCTTTGGTCAATATTAACGCTTATCATCAGCCTGGAGTGGAAGCAGGAAAGACAATGTCTGCTTCTATTTTAGACTTACAAACCAAGGTGCAAACGGTGATTCAAGAAACATCTGAAGCGTTAGATATAGCCACCTTAGCAGCAAAAGCAGGTTCTCCCGATGAAGTAGAATTTGTTTATAAAATCGTCCGTCATTTGGCAGCCAATGGTCGTGGTGTATCCTTAGAAGGGGATTTAACTAATCTAAAAACGTTGAAAGTTTCTGCTAGTTAATTCTTTGGGTGGGCATTGCCCACCTAACCTATATTTTCGGGAAAATTTAATATTGCACAGGAACCGGATCAAGACTACGCCATAAATACCAAGTGGCAACGGTACGATAAGGCTTCCATCGGTGTGATAGTTCTTTAATTTGCGTTTTAGTTAACCCTTTTTCACTGCCATAATGTTGTTGAATGGCATTAATTAAACCCAGATCAGCTAGAGGAAAAATATCCTGACGATGTAAGTGAAAAATTAAAAACATTTGTGCCGTCCACGGACCAATCCCCTTAATAGAAGTTAATTGCTCCATAACTGCTTTATCACTCATCTTCTCCCAAGATTGAGGGGTTAAAATGTCGTTTTGAAAGGCTTGAGCAATATTATTAATATAGCTGATTTTTTGACGAGATAAACCGCACTGACGCAATGATTCAGGATGGGTTTCTAGATAAGTTTCAAGGGTGATTTTTCCCAGTAAGGATTCTACTCTTTGACCAATGGCATTGGCTGCACTGACGGAGATTTGCTGCCCAATAATTGCCTTAACCAGAGTCAAGAAAGCATCATGATAATTAATCATGGTTTCTGAAGGATACAAAGCGATGAGATCAGCTAAAATGTCATCCTTTGACCTTAAATGTTCCTTAGCTTCTTGCCAATAATTCGGACAAGTCATAGCAGTTTTCAATTCAGTGTATCAATATTATAATCGTTCTCAAAATAAAATAAAAAGACTGAGGCGAGCAAAAGCTTTAAAATAATAATTAAGAACGTCAATTTGCAAAAATATGGAAGCTATTACCATTCCCAAAGGATTTAGGGTAACCCCAGAACAATTCGACCAACTAGCACAAGCCGAACAGCTAGTGCGAATGGAGTTAACCAAAGATGGAAAATTAATTGTTATGAGTCCCACAGGAGGAACAGCAGGGGGGAAAAACTTCAATCTATATCTAGATTTAGGAATTTGGAATCGTCAAACTAAACTAGGACAGGCTTTTGATTCTTCAACTATTTTTGTCTTACCCAATGGGGCTAGAAGAAGTCCCGATGTTAGCTGGGTTAAACTAGAGCGATGGGAGGAATTAACTAAAGCGCAACAAGATGGCTTTCCTCCTATTGTTCCTGATTTTGTCATTGAATTGGTCAGTCCTAGTGACCTTAAAAATCAAAGATACGAAGACTTACAATCAAAAATGCAGGAATATGTAGATAATGGCACTAGACTTGGTTGGTTAATTGAACCATCAGCAAAAATAGTGGAAATATATAGAGTTGGGCAGCAAGTAGAGATTTTGAATAATCCTCAAACTCTATCAGGAGAATATATTTTACCTGGGTTTGTTTTAGATTTAAGTGAGATTTTTTGATTTTTAATTTAATCTGATTTCAGCAATTAATGTAATAGCAAGTTTAGTTTAGCGCGATCGCTTTTAGTTTTCTTCATCTTCGTTTTCCGTTTCATTTGCAATCAAGACATATTCATTTATTTGCTTGGCATAGTGTAAAATTCTCGGTACTTCCAAACAATCTGCATACTGTAAAATTCCTTTTCTTGATTCGTGTGCGATCGCAGCTAATTCTGTCAAATTATCTTCTGGTTGATGATAGGCAATCGTTATTTCTAAAAGTGATGGATGTCCCCAACTTTTTTCAGGATTTTGAATTTTTGAATCCGAATCATAATAACCGCTCATTTGGTTGCTTTTTCCACTAGAACTATAAAATACATACTTACTTTTCTCTTTCTTGAATAAACCTCGTGTAAATCCCGAGCCTTTTTCGCCATTTGTAGCAAAATATTCAGGGGTTTCGCTATTTCGTAATCGAATTACTCGTAAATCTTTAAACTCTTCAAATAGTAGCTTATCTCTTTCACCAAAAGATAATCCTTCATTAGATATTTGTGTATCTTGTAACCAAGACCAAGCTGAACGAATATTTTCGGCTTTACAATAGAGTATTGTGGGTTTATTTCTTAGTTCTTTTGTTTTAAGTGTTTGTTGTATAAAAGTCCTAACTCTTTTCTTACCTTTATCATCGTTTTTCCAACTCTCAGCATCATTGATTTTAGTTAATGCTTCGTGATAAGGTATCCATTCGTTTCTACCAGGAAAAATTGCTTCTATTTGTTGGGAATCTGAAACCATTCTCACTATTACAGGTAAAATTAAAGATTGATTATTAATTGTACTTTCACCTGTTTTATTTACTAACCATAATGCTACTTCATTAATGGAAATACTAGAATCTACGTTACTTAATTGAATATTAGAAGGTGCAATTCTAACCCCTAACTGTCGCAACAATTCTATTAAGCTAGTAATTGCTTTGTGTTTATAGCTTTTTCTTTGTGGGGTTATAAACTTGCTGACAAAACCTAATTTAGCAAACCCTAATTTAATAGCATTTTTTGGATCGCACCAGGGGGAGTATTTCTTTTTGGTAAACTTATAATATTGTTCTCCTTCAAGTTCAACCCATACTGCTGTATGTTCGACAATACTTTCTGTATTAGCTTGAACTATTTCATTGATTTGAGTAATTCTTTTATTGGTAGCTTCAATTATCTGTTCTTTAGTTGGTTTTCCATTATTGGTGGTTTTCTTGTTATTAAACTCTAATCTATCTGCAATTCCCCCCATTTCTTGAGTTTTAATGTTAATTTTTAATCCTTCATCAAAAGAATAAATACCATCTTCTAGTTGTGGAATACCTAAGCAATATTGAATAGCTTTGAGACGATTTTTTAGATTATCGTCTTTTATATACCATAGCCAAAGAGTTAAATTATTAATACCAGAATCAACAATAGCGGTTCTTAATTCTGCTTGCCATTGTTCTTGTTTTTGTTTAAACTTTTTCTGTTCTGCTATAAATTCAGTTTTTCTATCTTCCTCTGATTTAGGTGTTAGTGCTTCTAAATCCTTCTTTTGTTCTTCAATTAGCTGTTGCTTTCTGAGTTTATATTCTTCGTCTGATTCTCTTTTTTTATGCTTGCATTTTTTCAATTCAGTTTCTTGTGTTTTGATAAATCTTTTCTTTCTAGCTTCAAACTGCTTTTCAGTTTCAGGTTTTTGTTTAACTACTGGTTCGTCAAAATTTTTCTGAGGTTTAGCTAAATCAAAATATTGTTGAGATTGTCCGCTAGTTTTATATTTTTCTCGTTGATATGAGATGGTATCAAAATGACTATTAATAAACTCAATATTAGTAATTTGTTCGTATAGTTCTTTAACATTTAAACTTGGTAAACCTTTTCCTACCTGATGTTGTGGTGTCATTCCTTCTTTAAAAGCAACTCCGAGAGGTTCTTTAGAATTACTTGTTAAATAATTTTCTGGATTTGATAGTATTTCTTGAGGTGTAGCAGATAATGTATTTAATTGTCTTAAAAGTTGAGTGATTCTATTTTGATTTTCCCAATTAGGTATCCATTGTCTTTCACCATCGATTGTTTGCTTATACATCTTCATCGGATAGGAAACAAAACATTGACTAAAATTATTAGGATTAACAACGTCACGCCATTGTAAATCTGCCAAGATAAAAGCATTACTAGAATGGCTATGAGAGAGTTGAGAATTAGTCATACTCAACCATCTTCTAATACTGTATTTAATATGTATTTCTGGATAAGATTGATGGGGTACGGTTTCGACTTTAATTGTCAAAACAATTGAATAATAATAGATTTCTTCTCCTATTGTTGCTTTAATTGGATTCCAAGATATCAATTCTATAGGTTGATATTTACGTGATGTTGTACGATAGAATTTTAACGGTTGACCATCAACTGTAAAAGTACATTCTGGTTTGGTTAATTCCGCAGCCAAAATATAAGAAAGCAAAATAAAATCATCGTTAACTAGATTTGCTGTACCGTTTGGATGAGTCTGAAGTTGATTATTAAACGTAATATTTTTTTCAGACCAAACTAAGTTATTCTCAAAAAAAAAGCTTTTTGCATTTTCTCTTTCTTCAGCAGTAATACCTTGCTTCTTTTTAGTTGTTGGGTTATCGGGAAATTCTAATTCTATCCAGTAGTTGATAATTGCTCTAATTGCTGTAATATATCTCCTATCTATAGTTTTAAGTGGAGGACTATAAACTAAATAGTTTCCAGAGTAAGATGACAGTTGATTAATATGAATTAAACCAGGAAGCAATCTTAGTGCTTGATAAAGAGACTGAAAAGGTATATTTGTTTTGTCTACAGATTGTCTATTACGTTGTGCAGTTAACAACTTGAGATATTGTAAAGCTTCTTCTGAATTATTAACTTGTAGTCCGTAATAAGGTTGAGGTTGTAAGTCAGCTTTTAATTTTAAAGCTAAAGCCGAAATTGTTTGATAAACCATAAAAATTATTCCTCGAAATTAAATATTTACTGTAGGTAAACCTGATAAACTTTTTGTTTGTATAATGGCTTTATAGAAAGGCTTGTACAAACGCTGCACAATTAATTTTTCTTGCTGCGGTATATCAGCATTATCTTGAAAATAGGGATGCAGTAAATGAGCAATTCCCACTAAAGTGCTAGTTGCTATATTATCGGATTCATCACCATTTTTAGCCGTATTGGGTGCAAATTTAGCATCGCACCAAAAAACTTCAGCATTAGCATTCCCCCTAATTAAACGACCAATTACTTGCCATAGACAAACAATAATGTCCCAATAAACAGCATTGCGATCGTTATGTTGTTCGTCTTGAGGTAAAGTTCTCAATCTAATCGAAAGCTGTAACCAATGTCGCCATTTAGCATAAGCATCTCTGCGAAAGTTATCCCCCAATTCTTCTAAAGTTTCACCACTAACCTTTTTGTAATTATCGATCGCCCAACGATTGATAGAATGAATCGCATAAGAAAGATCGTCGGGACTAGGATGGGGTAAAACTAAAAAGTATGCTGCGCCAATGGCTGCTTTTCCATCAAGATTAACAATATTATGCCCCCTTTCAATGGATTTTAATGGTGCAATTAATATTTCTTCTTTCCCTGTTGCAAATTCTTTTGATTGCCCCCTTTGTAATGATTTACCTTTATTATCTTCCCATTCATTAATATTCTCATCATCGCGAGATAAAGGAATAGTGCGATCGCCCCAACCTAAATTTTTAAGATGTTCATAAACTGTATTAACTTGGTCGTAACTATTTACAAGTAATAAAATCTTTCTGCCATTTAATTGTTGCAATTTATCTGTTAAATAATCTTCCTCAACTAATTTACTAACAATTTTTTTTAGATTATAGTCTTTCTTATCTCCCGTACCCGAAATAGATATAGGTTTTTGTTTTTCGTCATAAAAAGGTAAGAATTCTGAATCAATAACTATTTCTTTTTCTTCTTTTGGCGCGATTATTCCCGATACAGGAACATCAACATGAAAAGCGGAAGATTCACCCGCCCAACTTGTCCCTGACATCATTAATAAATGAGGAGGTTTAAAATTATCTCCCTGAAATAAATTAGGAAAATTAGTAAATAGCCAACGCCCTACCCCAGTACAACGAAATACCTGTAAACTTCCTAATGGTTCACTGTATGATTTAAGATATTGAAATGCTAATTGATTTCCCATTGGCATATTAGGAATCAGAGGATTAAAATCTAAAGGCGGAAATTCAAACCACATTGAATCAGACATATTTAGATTTAATATTCCTCTAACAAATTGCCATCTACTGGTAACTAAATCGAGATTTCTTTGTAGAGTACAAACAAGTAAAGCAAATTCCAGCGTTGCTATAACTTTATTTTTTTCTTCTTTTAATAATTGAATGGTTGCTGCTTCATTAATCCATTTTCTAATAGCCAACTTCTTCTTTTTTTTATTAGCTATCAAAGTTAATTGTAGTAATAGCTGTTTATCTCTTCGCTCTAGTTCTTCAGTTTTTATCTTAGGTTCTAGCTTACTACTAATATAAGGCTGAAAGACATATTGCATTAACCATTGGCGATTCTTTATTTCTTCTGGCTGCGGTTCTTGTTTGTTACTTACTGTCAGTAATGTTGCAACTTCATTTAACAACAACCAATCTGTAAAATATCTTTTATAGCTACGCCACTTACCTAAATTAATCTTATTTTCTTCTGTTAATAAACCATAAATAGTATCGGCTATCTGACGCGCTTCTTGTAAAGCATCCCACCAGTCAGCAATAAAATCTTTATGCAATAACTTAGATTGGGTATATTTTAATTTAGTTTCAACTAAGTCGTGTAATTCATCTATCCAAGCATCTCTACTAGGACGACGTAAAGTTTGATTGGGACTAAATGCACTATCCAAATAAGCTTGATGTTGGTCAACTTCATCGATAATTACTAAATCGCTACGCCTCGCCATCAATTCAAAATAAATAATATTTTCTCTATTAATAGTTCGAGGTACTTTAGAATAAATTAAACTTCCTGGGGTAGCAATCCAAATTGAAGCTTTAACTAAATCTCTTTCTTTCTGATGGGAAGGACAAACACCATAAGCAGGACAATATTTATTACTGGTAAATTCTTCATCTTTTTCTGATTCAATTGTTTCTAAACTAAAGCAAGGTTGCTTGCCATTTTCAAAAGCTTTTTCTAATCTCGGAGTAATATAAGGAGTCAATAAACAAGCACTACTTAAATATTTAAACCCAGGATGATTTTGATTATAAGGTGTATCTGGATTAGCATTATAAACAGCCTTATGCAACCTACTTAAATGACTAGCTTTATTAGAATTACCCAAGATGGGCGCAACATCATTAATATTAACTTCTGTAAAAGTTTTAATTAGATCGAATATTTGCAAGACATCGGCAACAATTAAAGTTACTTTCAATCCTTGCTGATAAGCGTATACTGTTAATATTTTCATCAACACTGATTTACCAGCAGAAGGAATACCTCCTAAATGTTTGATGCGATCTAACCTTAAATAATCTGCTTCTACCAGTTCTTCAGCATCATTGAATACTTCTAATTTCATGCGGTCAAAACAGTTTACCCAGATTGGATTTAAACCTTTTGCTGTTAACTGTTCGTCCATCCATTCTGCTGTAGAATGTAAGTCTCTCCAAGGTATTTCTAATGCTTCTGTTGCAGAATTATTGTTTAAATTGTGACTAGGAGGAAGGGGCTGATTAGCTAAATCTGAAGTAATAGTGACAGTATCCATACGCTTTTCTACTTCACATTTATATTGTCCTTCCGTTGCCCACCTTACTTGCTTCCTCTCAGATAAGGCAACTGGTGTATTTAAAGTTCTTTCATAAATTTCAAAGCGATTACTAGCAACAGTAATGTTAGTTCGTCTCTCAAAAGTATCTAATTCTGCTATATCATAACCTCTCGTTTCTTCTGGATATTCTTTATATTTATCTAGAGCATCAGACCATAGTTTAGGTGAAGTATATTGTGCCAATAAATGACGGGCGATACTTAACATTTGTCTTTGTTCTTGCCTCCAATTTTTGCTTTCTGCAAACGAATAATCGTATCCAGTTAATAACACCCATAAACTTCTAGCAGTTGCATTAGGAAGAAGACTTTCTAATAAATAAAGCCCCAAATCTACATTTAACAATCCAAAATCTAGATTGTCATCTGCAAAAAATTCGTGCCAAGCATTAGTATCTCTCATGATTTTTTACCTAACTTTCTTTTTACTTTCTGCATAAATGCACCTTCAAACATGACCTGAGATTTTTTGAGAGGAACAGTACAATAACTTCTGAATTCTTGTATATATTCCTTACCGTAGTGTTTTATCTCGTCAGGAAATATGAAAAAACATTCATGATAAGGCTGTTCTTTCCAACGTGGAATAGGTTTATCTACTTTCTTAGCTAAGTTATATGCTGACTCCCAAAATTTAAAATCGATCGCCCAAACTGTATCGTCAGGAAAAACTAAATGTATATCGTATATATCTAAGTTAGGAAAAAGGATTACCTCTTTTAAATCTAATTTTTTTAGCTTATTAAATAACCTCACTTCTGGTTTCCCAGGGCGGTGCATAAAATAGCGTAAATCCTGTTTTAACCATAAAACTAAATCTTCACTATCTGCTCTAAAAGGAATTGGTTTTTTCTTATATTGCAAACAATGACGATTTTCGCATCGCAAATCACCATCACTTTTTAAATACATCAAACCACCACAATGACCGCAACAATAGAAATTACCATCTTTTTTATAAGATTCGGGTGCTATTTCATAACAGTCTCTTAGTAATTTTTGTAATGATGAAAACTCGTTAATAGCGGTTCTATCGAGTTCACCTTTAGTAACGACAGGATGTTCGATAATATATTGTCTAAACTTAGTATATAAATCACGATCTCTGGAAGTTAAAGCTTTTAATCTTAGCTTTTCAACTACTTTTCTTTGAAAATTACCGTATTCTTCTAAATATTCTTCTGCGGTTTCAACACAAAAATTACTCGGCTTCTGTTCTTCTATTAAAGATTTATTATGCCAATCTTCGGGACAATTAATATCCAAATCCCAATCTTGCAAAGGCTGTTTCGCACAACGATTAAGAAAATCTGGAACTCCCTCTAAAGGCTTTATTTCTGTTAACAAACAATTTATGATTAATTTATCTACAGCTAACTGTAAATTAGCTGGATACTGAGATAATTTTTGTTTGCTTATATTGTGATGATACTGACATATTCCCTTGGCAATTCTTTGTACTGTTTCCTCATTCACCAAATATTTCTCCCCATCATTTTGAGTATCTTGTTTATGTACTGAATTAAGGTCATATCTTCTATGTCCTGCGGTCGTCCTGATTGCATTAATCTTTCCAGCTTTTTCCCAACGTCGCAAAGTATCGACGCTAACCCCAAGATTTTGTGCTGCTTCTTTTGGACTAACAAACTCAGAAATGACTTTTTCCTCAATACTGTTTCAAGCATAACTCTATTTGCCTAGATTTGCCTAGATATTTTTTAATTTTTTAAACTAATAATTTAAGGACAAATGGGATGCGTAGCCAAAAAGCTAGTATTGATGAGATTTACTGTTGTATTCAAGTTCATCGCTAAAACCAATCTTCTGATCAAAGTAATGGTGACAGATTCAGCATCGTCATCATTGCAACTTTTATGTTAATGTTGCCATAAATCCTTATATTAAAGTTCATTTATAGTAACTATCTGGTGATCATGACCTATGCCCATCAGCCTTTTAAAACAAGCAATGAGAAAAATCTCCCCTAAACAGCGAAAATGGTCAATGGTTGACCAACGCACCCCAAAACGGGTTAATCGTTGGTTTAAATGGCTATCCCCTGGCCTGTTTGTCAAGCGTTGGTTGCTGATCAGTGCCACGGGTTTGTTATTATCCATGCTAGGCTTAGCCATTTGGGTAAAACTGACCCCCATTAATCGTCTTCTGGAATTAATCTCTCAACTCCTCGAAACCATTACCACCCACGTCCCCAGTTATATTTCGGGTCCGGTGGCTTTATTGCTCGGACTATTCCTTGTATTATGGGGACAAAGTCGTACCGTGGGTTCTATTACCGATGCTTTTCCCGATAGCGATCAACAATTGGTCGATCGCCTGTTAACCCATCGTCGCTTACATCGGGGTCCAAAAATTGTGGCCATTGGGGGAGGAACGGGATTATCTACCCTTTTACGGGGTTTAAAGCAGTATAGTGCTAATATTACCGCTATTGTTACCGTAGCAGATGATGGCGGGTCTTCCGGACGACTACGGGAAGAAATAGGCGTGTTACCTCCTGGGGATATTCGTAACTGTATGGCTGCTTTGGCCGATGAAGAAAAGTTATTGACGGAATTGTTTCAATA
>JASJBX010000169.1 GCA_030066295.1 Crocosphaera sp. | reverse complement strand
ATACTGCTTGGGGAACTGATGCAGTTTATAAAGTCTTAGATAATGAAACTGTTAGAGAAAACTTAGGCAAATTTAATCGCAATGATTTAAACAATATCTGGAATGAAGATAAATATATCACCATGAGAGGTGAACTTTTAGGCTTGATGATGAACTTTAAACTTTGTTATGAAATACCTAGTCAACCAGGAAATTATATTGCACCTCAATTATTAAGTCTCCAACAACCAGAGTATGATTGGAATAAAGAAAATAACTTACTTTTGCGTTATGAATATGAATTTATGCCTAAAGGAATTTTAACCCATTTTATAGTAGAAACTCATCCTATGATTGAAAATGAAACTTGTGTTTGGAAGACAGGAGTTGTCTTAACTAAAGAGGGCGCAAGGGCTGAAATTATTGAACTTTATCGCTATCATAAAGGAGAAATTCGCATACGAGTGTCAGGAAGTCGTAAACGAGATTTATTAACCACTGTTAGACATGAATTAGGGAAAATTCATAGTTCTTATGAACGTCTCAAGTACAAAACTTTAGTCCCTTGTAATTGTTCAAAATGCAAAGGAAGTCAATCACCTCACTTTTATCCTTGGGATGTCCTTCATAAATTCATTGATGATAAAGAAACTGAAATTAAATGCTATGAAAGTTATGCTATGGTAAATGTACAGGCTTTAGTTAATGATATTATTAACCCTGATCCAATATTATCGAGTTATAAGGAAACAAATAATATGTCGGAAAAATCTCAACCATCTATAATTAATAATATTACTGTTAACGGTTCTACCCAAATTCATCAACAAAATGAAGGTGAAGCAAACTTTAATAACTATAATTCTGATACTCTTATTAATAATGCACTAGATGAAATTATAAAAAAACTAAATGAATTAAATAATAAATATCCCAATGTTAGCGAAACAACAGCAACAGAAATTATAAATGCTGAGTTTAAAGATATTCAAAATAACCAACTCCAAAAATGGGCAATAATCAAACATATTTTTGATGGTAAACGCTGGTTAAATGGTGGAAAAACAGCATTCATAAGAGTCGGTGAACATTACAGCGAAAATAACGTATTTTATAAAGCAGCAGTGGGTTTTGGTGAAGGATTTACTGAAAATGAATAACCAAAAACTTTAAACATAAATCATGATCATTGCGAATGTAGCGATAGCGAAATGAAGCAATCTTTAGTGTTGTTTGTGGTGATTGCTTCGGGGGATTTTCAGTAAGAGTTAAAGGTTATTGTCTATATTACCCCTCGCAATGATGATAGAAGTCTGTGATCACTTCTGAGAATTGGTATGATCAAAATAAGTTGATCAATTAACTTATGAATAATTAAGAAAGTAAAATAATGACTATTTCTCTTTCTCCTACTATTACCCTCGATGAATTTCTAAAACTTCCCGACTTAGAAACATCTCCAGCATGGGAATATATGAACGGGGTTGCTATTCAAAAACCAATGGCAAAAATGAGACATTCTCTCTTACAAAAACGCCTGATTAGTATCATTGATAATAATAGTGAAAATCATACCGCTTTACCTGAATTAAGATGTACCTTTGGAGGTCGATCCATTGTTCCAGATATTGCTGTTATTAATTGGAATAAACTACCCATCAATGAATTAGGAGAAGTTGAAGATAACTTTACTTTAGCACCTGATTGGTCGATTGAAATTTTATCCCCTAATCAAGCAGTTACTCGTGTTATGGATAACTTATTACACTGTTTAAAACATGGTTGTCAGTTAGGATGGATGATCGATCCTGATGATGCGTCTATTGTTGTTTTTTCACCCCAACAAGAACCCGATATTTACCGAGGCGATCGCAGTCTTCCTTTAATCGATAGCATCAACATAAATTTAACCCCTAAACAAGTTTTTAATTGGTTAAAAATTAACAATAAATAGCATAATTAAAGAAAAATAGTAACTCAATGTAAATAATAGCAACAAAAATGGGCAACTTAAGCATGGATCATATACTCAATTATCCCAATAATTCCTATGAGAGATAAAATTGTTGCCCTCACAGATAATTTAAGTCGTACAATCGTTGGTAAAGAAAAGCCCATCCGTCTCGTTATTGTTGCTTTATTGAGTGGGGGACACGCATTACTCGAAGACGTTCCTGGTGTGGGAAAAACCCTGTTAGCGAAGTCCTTGGCCCGTTCGATTAATGGACGCTTTCAACGGGTTCAATGTACCCCCGACTTACTCCCCACCGATGTCACCGGAACCAATATCTGGAACCCCAACAGTCGAGAATTTGAATTTTTACCCGGCCCTGTCTTTGCCAATGTTTTACTGGCCGATGAAGTTAACCGCGCAACCCCTAGAACCCAGTCTGCGTTATTAGAGGTAATGGAAGAGAAGCAGGTAACCGTAGATGGAGAAGCGCGTAAAGTTCCTAACCCCTTCTTTGTCATCGCCACTCAAAACCCCGTAGAATACCAGGGAACCTTCCCCCTACCGGAAGCGCAAATGGATCGCTTTACAATTTCTTTAAGTATGGGTTATCCTAGTGAGTCCGAAGAATTGCAAATGTTACAAAAACAACTGCAACGGGTGAAGGTGGATGAACTACAACCTTGTATTTCCTTAGAAGATGTCCAGGAGTTACAACGGTTAACCAGTTTGGTGAAAGTGACCCCATCCTTACAACAGTATATGCTCAGCATTGTACGGGCAACCCGTACCGATGATGATATTAGCTTAGGGGTGAGTCCTCGCGGTACCGTAGCGTTGCAACGGGCCACCCAAGCAGTGGCCTTTCTTGAAGAAAGAGACTACGCAACCCCCGACGACGTTAAATTTGTCGCCCCTCACGTGCTATCCCATCGTCTCATTGTGGCCAATGGCCGTCAACCCCACGCCATCGTTGAACGGTTATTGCGATCGCAGGTCGTAGAACCCGAACTCATGGCAGCTTAAAATCTCAAAAATTCTCTAACATACCGCAAGGAATTTGACAAGGTTCCTTGCAATTTCTTTACATAAAGATTAAAATAATTTACATAAGTTTACAAGAGGCTCACAAATATGAGTAACATGATCATCGAACTTCTCACCATTGCTGTCATAGTTATGGGGGTTAGAAGTCAGCAGTCTCAAGGAAACACCGAGTTAGAAATTATCCCAGTCCCCATTGATGAGGAAAAAAGGAGAGGTTAAACGATGTTAGAAAAGTTAATCGTTTTTTTACAAGATGAACTAGAGATTCCTGC
This sequence comes from Crocosphaera sp., assembly GCA_030066295.1. Lineage (GTDB taxonomy): Bacteria > Cyanobacteriota > Cyanobacteriia > Cyanobacteriales > Microcystaceae > Crocosphaera. The sequence continues at coordinate 10,104 of JASJBX010000169.1, read as the reverse complement.
TGATCAAGTCAGTTTGGCCTTAAGACATACCCAAGCGATCCCTGCTCAGGTACCCATGGAACTATGGAAGTATGGCCTAATTAATATAGCTCAACTGGAGAAAATTTTTGATTGGTTAGAGTACAGTTAAACTATTTATTATTGGTTAGCAAACATTTCTGAGAGGGTAACGGTTTGATAACCTTGGTTTTTAATCTCAGGAAGAATCTTCTTTAAGGTTTCATTGGTTCTTTCTCCCCAGTCTCCAGACTTACCCTCTCTACCACCATCATGCAACACAATAATCGCACCAGGCCGTAAATTCAATAAGATGAAATGGTAGGCCAACCTAGAAGAGCCAATGTGAGTATCATAGGGAAAAATCGACCCTAAGGCGGTCTGATAGTTATATTTTTTGACAATATTTAACATTTGGGAAGTATACCAACCCCCTCCGGGACGAAACCATTGAACCTTTGATGAATGATGTAATAGGAATTGATTTAAGATTTTATCTGCTGTTAAAAATTCTTGTTCAAATTCTTCTCTAGATAAGAAAATACTTTTTTCATCTCTAATCATGTGATTACCAATTTCATGACCATGATTAATAATATTTTCGACAATTGCTTCATTAGTTTCTATTCTTTCACTAATGAGAAAAAAACTAGCTTTAGCATCATTCTTTTCTAAAGTTTCTAAGATTTTAGGTGTTGTCAGAGAATTCGGTCCATCATCAATAGTAATAGCAACAACTTTCTTCTTAGTCTCAGAAAAATAATGAACCCCAGGCGCAACTTTAATAATTATTTTTAATAACCATCTAGGTTGATAGAATAAGACACTTAATATAAGTAAAGAGAATATAATTAAACCAAAAAATACTAGCCAAATCTTATTAAATATCATTACTTGCTCATCAAATACTATATTGTGACTTTCAATAAGGGCTTAATATTATTAAGCCCCTACAGATAAATAATTAATTAACTTTCAACTAATTCCTCATTAAATTCATTAACCGTACGTCGTTTTAACTCCACAGACTCGGAACGAGGTAAGAGGTCAAAAACTTCCCGTAATACATCATCAACCGCTTCATATTTTACTTGGCCTTGACCATCAAAAAGCTTATTTCCCTCACCATCAAGAACGACGGTTTGAGGAATAATATCCTCATAATAATAACCCGATTCTTGCTTAGTGTAAGAATCTTTAACAGGAATACTATCAACACTAATAGGGATAATATTAGCAGCCCGACCATAAAATTCTTGGATGCGAGAAACCACGATCGCAAACTGTTTACAATCGCGACTATCGTCCAAATAATAAACCAAAACCGTCGGCATTTCCCTATCAAGAGAATCTTTTAAGGATAGTTTAGCCGGAACCAAAGAACCATTGCCCGCATAAACAACAAAAATGTTACCATCGAGACGATCATCGTCAATACTAGCTGTGGCAGGAGATATACCCCAACTGTTAAAACTAATGACCAAAGATAACAGAGCAATTAAACAAACTTTAATTAACAAGGTTGAGAACGGTTTCTTGTTCCTTGTTGCTTGTTCCCTCGTAAAATTGACTAATTCCATAACAATGTAGCAACCTTTTGGTAAGTTTGGTTAAAATAAGTCCACAAGGAATGATAGAAATGATCCTGTGACTGAGCAGCAGACTAAACAACAATCAACCTCAGGGAAAATTCCCGTTCAGATGCCCTTTGCTAATAGTCATTATGCTATTTTAGGACTTCATCCGTCCGCTTCGGTCATCGAAATACGTCGCGCTTATCGAGAGTTGAGCAAACGTTATCATCCTGATACTACAGAATTACCGTCCGCTCTGGCAACGGCTAAATTTCAGCGTTTGAACGAAGCTTATGGGGTATTGAGTAACCCTCAAGCGCGATCGCTGTACGATCTCAAAATTGGCTATTCTCGTTGGAATGTGATTCAAACCCCTTGCGAACCCCAAAAAGACCCCAAAACCGGTCAATGGTCGAGTTCTGCTTATTTGGATGCCAGCGATCGCCCCTTATCGGGGGGAGAATTATTCGCCTTATTTATTTTAGGCTTAACTTTGATCGGTTGCTTGGTTTTGGCCATTTTTATTGCTATTCTAAGGGGCGATGAAGTGGTTCCGAATACTGCCTTACCCCAAGATTATGCCTCAGTTGCCTCTATTTTCTTCTCTGAGGCGCATTACATCACTCAAACCCTATTAACCCTCTTATGACCCTTCCTGCCCCTGATACCCCTTTATATAATCATCCCCTTCCTGTAATTGAACAATGGCTGTTTAGTTTAGGTTGCCAACAAGATCAACAAAATTTAAACTGTTGGACTGTGACCCAACCCAACTGGAAAGCACAACTTAGCTTAGACGTAGAAGAAATTATTGTTTGCTACCTCCAAGCTGGGGCCGATGGTTCAGATATTACACGAGCGTTTAAATATTCCCTCTCCCGTGAAGACGTGGAGGCCGCCGTTTTTAGTGGTCCTTGATCATTAAATCTAAGATTGGGACCTGTTTGCGAATACAATAAAAACATGAGGGCTACTATCCCTAGATGGGAAAGCAACCCTCGTTCACAATAATACATTTTTACTGATTTGGTTAGCGTTGCTCAGTTAGAGGCTAAGCGACGCTATTTTTTTGTCTGTTAAGCTGACGGTGAGCGTAACAGTTTAGATGTCATCTTCATCCGGTGCGCCGACTTGTTTGAGATGGATATGTTTGCGGCCTAGGGTAATCTCAAATTCATCTCCTGGTTGTAGATTCATTTTCTTGGTGTAAGCTGAACCGATTAGAAGATTACCGTTAGATTGTACGCTAATTTTATAACTGGCTGAACGGCCACCTCTTCCTTGTCCTTCAGCACTACTATCAAGCTCAATGCCCTCAGCATCTATTAAAGCATTAAGAAACTTCATCATATTAACGCGTTCTACACCATTTTTTGTCTGGGTATAATAGCCGCAAGCTCTTGCTTTTTCTTCTTTGCTGAGATCACCTAGCTCTTTGACTTTTTCTACTAAGGCGGTGCCGGTTAGGGGTTTATCTTGTGTCATTAACTTCAACAGTAACTAAGCGTGAATAATAAGGTTGACAGAATGGTAACTAAGTAAGAGGGTAGTAACCATCAAAAAAAAGATCAAGTTACTAACTATCTCTATCATTATTTTACACACAATTTGTAAAATTTATCTACCATTCCACAAGATCAATAATAATTTATTGTTTCCCCTGTTTCGACTCTAATGCTCAACAAGTTTACAAATGTTTGACTTTGTTCCCTTTTGTCTTCATAAAAATGTCATAAATTCCACAACAATCTATCATAGTCCTGTGATAATAACCTTAAAATATTGAGAAAAATAAAGCCAATGAAACTAACAACTCGCAGTCATTATAGCGTTAAAGCCTTACTGGATCTGAGTTTACAGCCTAATTATGGTCCAACATCAGTAAAAGCGATCGCAAAGCGACAAGATTTACCCGCCCCATACCTGGAAAAATTACTGATTGAAATGCGTCGCAGTGGGTTAGTTAATTCCCTACGGGGATCACAGGGTGGCTATCAATTAGCCCGTGAACCCAGTCAAATTTCTTTAGGACAAATTTTAGACGCTGTTGGGGATACAATTGAGCCATTACCCCACTATAACCCTGATATTGAGCAAGTAGAAGATTGGGTTACCTTTAGCCTCTGGAAACGACTCCATGAGAAGCTTAAAGAAGCCCTTTACAAGATTACTTTAGCGGATCTTTACTACGATGCTCGTAGCTGGAAGGCCTCTCTGGGAGAAGCGGTCAGTTTTGTTGTTTAAGAAAAGAATTATGATGATAAATTCACCAGCTTCTATTCTGGTTCGAGGGGGCTGTCATTGCGGTGCAGTGCGCTTTGAGGCGGTTATTGATAAAAGGGAAGCGATTGCTTGTAACTGTTCGATTTGTCGTAAAAAAAGCTTTATTCATCTATTGGTTCCCCCCGAAAACTTTACCTTAATTAAAGGAGAACAAATGCTCAGAACTTATACCTTTAATACCCATACGGCACAACATACTTTTTGTGGGGTTTGTGGCATCCATTCCTTTTACCGTCCCCGTTCCCATCCTGGGTGGTTTGATGTCAATGTTAACTGTCTTGATGATGTTGTCTTATCGGACTTTGAAATCAAGACCTTTGATGGGCAAAACTGGGAAAAAAATATCGAAACAATTCAACAATCCCCCGGCAATAATTAAGGATAACTATACTGAGGATAAAGACCTAATTTGGATACCCATGCGACCCTAATCGTTCTCATCTTTGCTACCATTGTTGACTATCTTATAGGGGATCCTTGGGGGTGGTTACACCCCGTACAAGTGATGGGTTGGCTGATCTCAAGGTCAAGCCATTTTATGCTTTCTATTTGTGAGGGTAAGAAGGGACGGCGTTATGCAGGGGTAATTTTAGGATTAGGATTAATTATTGGCAGTGGAATGGTAGGGTGGAGCATCCATTCAATCCCCTATTATCTTAGTCCGTTGCTAGGCATTTTTCTCGAGACTCTTCTCTTGGCAAGTTGTTTTGCTGGACGCAGTTTAAGATTAGCAGCCCTTGATGTCTTGACCCCGTTACAAGAGGGAAACATTGACCTAGCCAGAAAGAAACTGAGTCAATATGTGGGTCGTGATACGGCCAATCTGTCCCCAGCAGAAATCTGGCGAGCTACCCTAGAAACCGTGTCAGAAAATGCCATAGACGGGGTGACAGCCCCCTTATTTTATGCGATCGCTGGTGCCTTTTTTCCTGGGTTGGGTGCTGTTACGTTGGCCTTGGCTTATAAAGCAGCCAGCACCCTTGATTCCACCGTAGGTTATCAACAAGAACCTTGGACAGATATCGGCTGGTTTAGTGCCAAATGCGAGGATCTTTTAACCTGGATTCCTTGTCGCTTGACAGTTGTAACCTTGGCTATTCTATCAGGAAAACCCAGGTTTGTTTTATCTATTTGTCGTCGGGATGCCCCTCAAGATTCTAGCCCCAACTCAGGATGGAGTGAATGTATTTATGCTGCTATTCTAGGGGTTCAACTGGGGGGAAAAAATACTTATCAGGGCATCCTTAAAGAAAAACCCTTATTAGGAGATCCTCTCAACCCCATTACGGCCCACAGCGTTGAAAAGGCTTTACATTTAACTCGAATTTGTTGTTTACTCTGGCTGAGTATCGCCATAACTGGGTTATGGTTAACCTGAGTTTCGGGTTCGGGGGAGCAGGGAGAGGGGGAGAAAAAGATTTCTGATCTCCTCAACCTGCTTGTGGAACTTCCGACTTCCGACTTCTGTGCGATAGCGCCGGAACTTCGTTAAGGAACTTCTGACTTCGTTAACTCCCCGTCACCCCGTCACCCCGTCACCCTTCCCACACTCCCTATGAGGGATTCAACCACTCTCCTAAAATCCCTAATTGATGTTGAGCTTCGTCTAGTTCTTGCTGTAAGGGTTTTAAGCTATTTTCATAAATCTCAAGACGAGCCTGTAGTCGAGCGACTTCGATTTGTGCTTGTTGCCAGTTTTCTCGTTCTGCTTCAAGTTGTTTGAGCTTTTGAGTCTGTTCTGTATCCAGTTGTTTGATCATATCCTGGATTTGTTGAACACTATTGTGTAAGTGTTGGATTTCCGTTTCGAGGGTTTTCCGTTCTTCGGCCGTATGATTGTCCCATTCTTCTAATTGAAGCAGTAACGGAGCTAAATTAATGGTAGGTGCCTGGCCATCAAAGTCCATTACCCCTTGACGACGACGCAGAACCCGTAAATATTGTAGTAGAACCTCTTGTCTTTCCTTGAGATTTCGTCTTTGGCCCACGAGGGTTTCATCTAAAAACTCTTTTCTTTCTTGTTCTTCTGCCAGTTCGTTTTCCAGTTCTAACCGTTCAAAATCCCCTGCTTTGACTAACTTATCCTGCAATTCTTGAACGCTTTGACATTGTAGCGTCAATTCTTCTTCTTGATCATTGACGAAACGAACTAATTTATCTAAATCCCCTTGTAAATTATTAACCTTTTCCTCTAATTCCCCCAAGGGCATATTTTCTAAGGACACCACATCCACTTTACTGTCTGAGATAACATCCCCTGCCCCACTGGCTACTTGTTCGAGGGTTTGTTGGAGTTCTTCAATTCGTCGTAAATGGTCGTTGATCTTTTCTAAACGCTCTTGTTTATTACTGAGGATATTTTGTTGAACCCCCCATTGAATTTTTGCCTCTGCCAGAGAGGTTTGCGTTTCTTGTAGAGCTTGAAAACGATTATCTAGGATTTCTCCTTGTTGTTGGACGTCTCTGGTTTGCCTTTGTACCTGTGCCTTGAGGGTATCGAGTTCCTGCCAAAATTGATTGAGGACGACTTGTTGTGCCTCCAGGGCGTTAATCGCCCCTTGCAAGGGTTGTTCTAGAGAATCTAAGCCCTTGGCACTTTCAGAGAGACGAACAATCAGTTGTTGAATCCGTTCGGCTTCTGTGCCAGGGAGTTCTAAAATTGCCCCAAAACGGCTTTGAAGGTCTTGCAGTTGTTGCTGAGTTTGCTCCACCCGATCCCAGGCTGAATCGGCTTCGTGACGACGGCGTTCAATTTGAGAGAGTTCTTTTTCGACTTCCTCTAATTGTTCGAGGCGGCTTTCCATCTCCGCTTCACGGCGACTTAACTCCTGACTTTGATAGGTCAAAGACTGTTTCCACTGTTCTATCTCTTCTTGTTGAGTTTTTAACTTTTCTGAGAGACGGGATAACTTTTGTAATTGTCTGACTAATTCTGGGGCTGCAGGTTCAGGTTTACCCTGAATTTGACGATTATTGTTTAAATTAACCATCAAGAGGGTTCCTTCCCCAATTTGCTCAAATTCTTCGAGTTCCACCACTTCGTCCTCAACAACAGGACTCCAAGTTTGATCGTTATGTTGACAAGCTAAGAGTTTGATCTCTGTCCGAGAACCACCAATGAAACCTCTTGTCTGTTTTTTGACTTCTGCAAGATATAGCACGAGCCAGAATCCTCTCGATATTGCTGTTGCCTAGGTTGTTAACGTGGGGATAATGTTGAGGGGCGTAATTTCATGTTAGGAATAAAACATCCAACAGTTTCACCCCTGGGGAACACAATACCCCTTTATGGCACTACCTGAATCTATTATTGTCACATATCCACACAACTTAAGTGAAGCCCCCCAACTAAACTTCGTTATGGTTGGGCTTTTAGTGAACTACCTACGCTCGTCTGGGGGTTTTGGGCTTCCCTGAGTCTGGCGAGTACACACTTGATGGCACTGGGGGCAGCCTCTCACACAGTCAGGTTGGTCGGCAACCAATGCTCTGATGTTAGCATAAGAAAGGAGAATTTTGCCCTCAATTCTATAACTTATCGTTATTCATAAGTCATTATGCAGGGAACCTTAAATGAGATTGATATACGCAGCATTTTGCAACTGATCGAACTAGGACAACGAACGGGGGAACTTTTAATTGAAGCCTATCAAACCTCATTAGGTTATCAAACTTATGATCGTCAACTATCACAATTAAGCGGCTCTCAACCGATCACGACAGAGGTCCAAAGAATATTTTGGTTAGTTTTTTTCGTTAACGGACAAATTGTTTACACAATCCCCAGTAAAAATCGAGGTTGTCGTCGTTTGCGAGATTATTTGTCTCGTTATCACATCAATATCCTCCCTCAAGAACTTGAGACTTTGCCAGTTAGTCATAATGAAATTGAATACGCCTATCTATGGCAATTAATTGAAACCCATCGCCTAACCCCGGAACAGGGCAAAACGATCATTCAACAAATGGTACAAGAAACCCTGTTCGACCTCTTAAGTTTACGACAAGGGGCATTTATTTTTGAAATGGGTTTAGGCTTAGATCCTCTGTTGACCAGTTTAGAAATTGGTCCATTGGTAAGAGAAATGATGAAAGAAGTGCAACAGTGGAAACAGTTACATCCTTATTTTCAAAGTCCCCAACAAGCTCTGAATATTACCGAGAAACGGCAGTTACAAGAGACATTACCGGAAAAGGCTTATGAACAGTTATTACACTGGGCTGATGGCAAAACATCCCTGAGAAGGCTTTCCCGTCGCTTACAGCGCAATTTGGGCAGTTTAGCACGGAGTATTTACCCTTATGTTGAGCGAGGATGGTTGCATCCTACTATAGCCACTTCTCCTTCGGCATCCAAACCTCAAACTTTTTGGAACGAACCCACTCCCGCCCAAAATCCTCACGTGGTTTGTCTGGATGATGATCGAACCATTGGCCAAATATTAGAAGGGATTTTAAAGAAAAACGACTATCAAATCTCTTTAATTACTGATCCCCTCTCAGGATTAAGTCTCATATTTGAACTCAATCCCGATATTATTTTGTGCGATATTGCTATGCCTAAATTGGATGGCTATGAAATTTGTGCCATGTTAAGGCATTCGAGGGCTTTTCAATATACCCCGATTATCATGCTCACGGGAAAAGAAGGCTTTATCGATCGCATTCGAGCCCGGATGATGGGGGCGACAGATTACCTCACTAAACCCTTTGGAGAACAAGAGTTGTTGTTATTAATCGACAAATATATACACTGCCAGTGACACTTTAATGATCATTAAGATTACTTTTTCCATAATCTTTGGCCAGTCGCACTTCATCCATCCCTTCAAAGATGATGGCTTTCATGCTCCGGTGTTATTTTTGGTAAAATTTCGTCGATTGATCATGCTTTTTTGGCCAAGTTCAAGGCCTTATAAAAAAGAATCTTGAACCATTACTTCCATGGGCGTACCGGTTCCTGGGGGGGGATAGATTCTGATTTTGGCCGTATTACCTAATGTTTGTAAACTATCAGCTAATAAAGGAATCGATTGCAAAATTTGCCAGTTTAAGCGATTATTAGGACAAATAACCACTAAGGTCAATCCTTTACTTCTAATAGTGACATCCCATCCACATTGCTTGAGTAAATTTTGTGTGAGGGGATTGCAATTATTATAAAATATTTCTCCAGTCACTTCTTCTAATTCCCAAGACAGTTCACGGAAAGTGGGATCTAAAGAAGGTAAATCATCGGGAGGTAAGCAGGGTTTAGTCATGATCAATACACTCAGTGATTCATACAATTTGGTTATTAATAATAATGGGAAAAATCTGACCAACAAACAAGACTTAATAACTTAATTCAACCTCATTAATCTCTCGGTTATCAATCCAATCTAAGAGTTCATCCAATTGATGTAAATCAATTATTCCGTATTGCCACAGAACCATTGGAAGAGAACCCATAGAAGCTTCGGTAAACTTAACAGCCATTTTTAAAGCATCAGCAGGAATGGCTAGTTTATTACGTAAGTATTCGAGGAGTGGAGTCTGTAAGTCGTTGGTCATGGTTTTTTCTCTTACTATTAATCATCTAGTCTTTTTCAATTTTCTAGTCTTGATTGTAGGTAAATAATTCTCTGAATACAGCCGAAAAAACACGGCATTACTTACGGATATAATTTCAGTATCCGTAGTCTCACTCAGTAACCCTGTCTGATTGCGTTAAGTAATTTTTCGAGAGGATGATGGGAAGATATAGCAGATAGCAAACAAAAGGTAGGCAATGCCTACCCTACTCAATATAATAAATCTAAACAAAAGCAAAATCACTACTGTTTAAATCTAAATGATTGACTCCTTTGACAATGCCTACTAATTCGTTTTCCATCCCGTCACCTTTGAAAAAGATTGCTTTATGATTATTATTGCCAAAGGGGGAAGAACCGAGATAATAATCATCAGCGGAACCTTGTAGTTGAATCATATCTTGATAGGAATCAAATCCGAAAATTTCTGCATAATCTTGTTCTCCATCGCTATCATAAAATGTTTGACTGCTATCTCCTAAAACAAAGACATCAGGATTAGGGGTTGCATAATGCTTATCCACCATACCCGTAATCGGATCGTGATAAGTGACTTCATCATCTAAAATAGAAATGGTGGTGCTAACATTTTCCCCTAATTCCACTTGGTTGTTGTAAGGGTCAGTCCATAGTTGAAGTTCTAAGGTTTCGGTTCCTTCTAAGTCCCAATCATCGTG
>JASJBX010000168.1 GCA_030066295.1 Crocosphaera sp. | reverse complement strand
ATGATTTGGTTCGTCAAGGCGATCGCTGGTTAATTCAAGGCATTGATGTGATTAATTAATTCCATCGAGAACATAATCTTTTTGGCTAATTTGTAGTTCTTGTATCAAAAATTTTACTAACTTTGGTGAATAACTTGGCGTGAGACGATACCACCGATGTATTGGCTCTATTTGACCGGATTTAAAGGTAATATCACCAATATCAATCTCTTGATAATTAAATCCAGATTTTTCTATATTTTGTTTGAATTGTCTTTTTTCTCCTTCCACTTTTTCTGGAAATAATGATAGTTGTTCAAACATTTTAATAATTCTTTTAGTAGCGTTGAGTCCATTATAATATATTTGATCTAGTTGGTAGTTGTCAATGCTAGAGAGCGTATTGCATTGCAAGAAATGTTACATCAAGTACATACAATAGTTCAAAATCTTCCCATCTAGGTTATACTTGTCAGGTTGAGGAAATATGCCTCAATGCGCTTTAATAAGAATAGAGCTAGTCAGTGTCATAGCTGACAGTCAGTCAACATCACAGAAACAAAACAGGAGGTGTAAACGTACATAATGACCCAGGTAGTTGTTGGTCAAAACGAACCCATTGAATCCGCGTTACGTCGGTTTAAACGACAGGTTGCTAAAGCTGGAATCTACACAGACTATAAAAAGCACCAATTTTTTGAAACGCCACAGGAAAAACGCAAGCGCAAAGAAGCGACTCGGCGAAGACAGCGATCGCGTCGCCATTAAGTCTTAAAGATTCTTTGCCCATAGCGGTATGTTAATTCATATAATTATCCTTCCTACTTATATCTAGGTAAGGTTACATAGCCCTAACAACAATAATTAAGTTAGGGCTTTTGAATAGATAAAAATCTCGAATGATAATTGTCTTCGGTTTCTGGGTATCCTATCTTATAGGACTCATGACTGTTTTTCACGACTCAAGCTTATTTTTCAATGACTTCTTATGCGTACAATTCTAGTAGCCGATGATAGCACTGCTCAACGTGAACTGATTGCTGGTTTATTAACAGATAATGGCTTTTCTGTTACGACAGCTATGGATGGGGCTGAAGCCCTAGAAAAGCTCAAATCCCTAGCTCCTGATTTGATTATTCTTGATGTGGTTATGCCTAACCTCAATGGTTATCAGACTTGTCGTAGTATTAAAAGCGATCCGAAAACGGAACATATTCCTGTAATTCTTTGTTCGACAAAAAGTACCCAAGTGGATAGTTATTGGGGTCTAAAACAGGGGGCTGATGCTTATATTGTTAAGCCATTCCCTCACGATGAATTATTGGGAACAGTGAAACAATTATTACGCAATGGTTAATTAATAAACAGTTTATTAAATTGATATTAAAATTTTCCTAAAATTGTCACAAAGATTTGATAATAAATATAGGAATCATAGGGAGATGAAGATCATGAAAACAGCCATTTTTCCCTCTCGTTATGTTCAAGGCAAAAACAGTATAAAGATAATTGGTGATGAATTATCCCGTCTAGGAAATGAGGTTTTATGTCTATTAAGTCCTTCTGGTTTAAACTATTTTAAAACCCCCATTAAAACATCAGCAGAAGGGAAAGTGAACTTACATATCGAAGCATTTAATAGAGAATGTTGTGACCCAGAAATTGAGCGATTAGTCACTTGTGGAACTGACCAGTTTTTTAAGTTTGTTTTAGTTCATATTCTAGTTCAATCATTTCATAAGGATGGTTTTTCATCTGTTGAGCAAATTTTTGTTCTGTTTGCTCTAAAATCTCTTGAGGGATGCTCTTCCATTGTTCACGAGTTTCCCAGCGAATAATTAAAATAATTTCTTGAGGACGATGGGGGGATATCCAAACTTCTTTGCCTAAAAAACCAGAAAATTGTTCTAAAACTGGTGTCCAAATTTCCCTATCTAACTGAATAAATCGCTCCCTAGATTCAGGAGAAACCTTAAACTGAAGCCATTCAATCACCATAATGTAAATTTTTACTGAATTAATACAACAAAGTCTGATATTTACGAGAAAATAAGGACAGGGAGATAACAAACTGAAAACTGTTTCCCAGGAAGGAGAGTCATGATTAATACATTTTTATATCCTGATAGTATTACTTACCTAATTGTTAAACTCTGTGTTCTCTTTTTCGCCGTTTTACTGTATTTGATGGTAACAGCAACCCCTGTCACCTAGCCAAGTCTGGTTATTCTCTATCCTCAGAAGAAGAAAACGGTAATAATTCGTGGGGAGGGAGTGGAGACACAGGAGGTGGTATCATCGGCCCAAATAACTGAGGAGTGGATAAAGGCCGTTCATAGTCTGCTACCACTTCTCGCAGTTGGCTAACTCGGAACACCAGTTTAAACTTTTTCCCCAACTCTTTCTTAACTAACTTTTCAACCAAACCAACTTGGGTGGGGGTGATAGGGTTTTTCGTATTTTCTTGAACGGTGACTAAGATAATCGGATAGTCTTTACTCCAGGGGAAAGTGGGCCACTTGACTTTTAACCCCACTAGCTCGCTTTGTTGCCCAACAGTTACCGTTTTATTTTCTAAGAGGGTTTTAATTTGTCCTTCAAATCTTTCCTGTCGAAGAAGATTACCAAAACTAATAAACAAAGGAAACACTAAAATTCCCGTCATGGCCACAAACCCACTCAAGGCTTGACTGGTTTGATTGTAGTTAAGATAATAACCCCCAAGAATAAAAATAATAATGCAGGAGAGGGTAATCCCTAAAAAGTTAGTTAAATATAATAAAAATGCCCCACTGGCTAAAGGTAAAGCCTTTTGAGATAGGGCAATACCCACAACACATAGAGGCGGCATCAGCGCAACAGAAATGGCTGTACCGGCTAAGGCATCGCTCAGTTTACGACGAATTTTAGCGAAACCACTAATGGCCCCGGCCGCCACTGCCACCCCTAAATCTGCTAGATTAGGCTGTGTTCTGCCTAAAATTTCTGAACCAAAAGAAGCTTCGGGTACGCCAAAAAAGCCCCCGACGACCCCAGAAATCAAGATGGCCATCAAAGTCCCCATGAGCAGATTAAATAGACTGCTTCTGACTAAAATCCGATCAGTATCTAATACTCCTAAAGCTAGACCCCGCAACGGTAACATTAAAGGGGCAATCAACATGGCCCCAATAATCACCGCCGCACTGTTCATCAAGAGTCCAAGGGTCGCAATAAAACAAGAAGTGACCGTTAAAACCATAAACTCCGTGTCCAGTTCCGCCTCTTTCATCAGTTCTTGTCGCAGGTTTTCTCTGATATCGGGGGGAACTCTGGGAATTTTCTGTTTAAGCCATTTTCTGATGGGGATTAACATTCACGACCTCGAAGCCTAGCAAATAAACTGTTAATTATTAGCATAGCGATTAATGATAAAAAATAGCTGATATTTCTTAGTTCTTATCTTAAGGAGGAATCAGGGAGAATTAAACAAAAAAAATCTAAAAATAACGGCCTTAATCCAGATTTTGCTTATATATTATTCATGGTTTAACTCGCTGTTCTCAGTTTTTCCTAACTTTGTGTTTTTTTGATGACACGATCGCTGATTTTTGGGAGATAAATGTGTTATCCCATGATCAGTAAACGAGGAGTTAATGATTTTAACGTCTCGACTCCCTTCCACATCCCTCAAGGTTAGTTTCTCGATGTTAAAACCGAGTCCACACTGAGCTTTGTGGAAGTGCGAAGCCGAAGTTGTAAGTCTCCCGTCAATTGACAGGTTGTTTTATTTCCCTTAAACTATGACCAAAACAGGTAAAATTTACTGTTTTCAAGCAGATTATCGAAAATCTAACCAGTTCGATGAACACCGAGTTCCCGACTGGTTATCCCTAGAAGTTCACTGGAAAGGTTATTGTATCTCGACCGTCCCCTGGGTTGCGGACGTGGCCAGGGTACTGGGGCTTTTGCCCGTTGAGGACACCCCTGAAGCCTGGATGAGTTATTTGGAAGAGTTAGGGCTAAAAGGCGTAACCCAGGTGTGTTGCGAAGACTTTTTTGAAGACAGATTGTACTCCTAAGTGAGACTTGGGAAGGAGACTGAGGGGGATTTTGCCCCCCAGTCGGCTTCCGCTCAAAGGAATTATGAACTAGAAACAGGAAGAGCAATGCCTTCAGCCGCCTGACGAAACGGTTCAACTTGATCGCTGTAATCAATGGGTAGGACTCCAACCACGTTTTCATGGGGACGGGGAATAATGACCCAAGTTTCTAGGGTAGCCCCTTCTGTGCGTTCAATGGCATCAATACCAGCGGCCATAGCGGTTTTAACCTCTTGAACATCTCCCCGGATATTCAGGGTAAAACGCGCACTCCCTGCACGAATATAACCGACAATGGTAATTCTTCCGGCTTTGACCATAGCATCAGCGGCCGCTAAAATGCCAGGAAAACCTTTTGATTCGATTGATCCGACAGCTTTTTGAGTCATAGTGAAGTCTCCTAAATAATCATTGATGGGGATAAAACGGTTCTTAACAATAGGATTAATTTTATGGTGAAAGGGCTATGAAACGCGGAATTGTTCCACTTCTTCTGTGAAATCTAGAGGAAGAACACTCAGTAGATTTTCGGGTGGATTGGGGACAATATAATGACTAGAGACTTTACCATTGTAGGATTTTTCAGCCGCTTCTTTTCCTGCTTCCATGGAAATTTTTACCTCAGAAACGGGGCCGCGAATTGCCACTAAAAACTCTCCACGTTCAGCTTTATCAAAATAGACAATTGTCACCCTTCCCCCTTTAACCATTGCATCCGCAGCTGCTAAAACGGCGGGAAATCCTACGGTTTGAATGACACCAACGGCTTGAGGCATAAGGGTAATGATGGGAAAAGCATGGTTTTTGTTGCCCACCTATCATATCACGATAGGGATTGTCCTATGCTATTTAAAAGTGAACGATACGAAAGCCAATATCATAAAGGGCGGTTAAAGGGTCCATTTTCCCGCGATAGGCGGAACGACACTTATGGGGAGAACAATTCCACGATCCTCCCCGTAACACCCGTCTTTCTTCATCGGTGTGGGTGATCCAAGCTTGCCCATTGTCGGGGGAATTGACATAGTTACTATGCCACAAATCCTCGCACCATTCTCGTACATTGCCGTACAGATCATAGAGTCCGAAACTATTGGCTACGGCAAAATAGCCCACTGGAGTCGTTTCTCGTCTATCCTCTCCCAACGGGCCTTGACCATAGGACCCTTTGCTGCAAATTTTCCCTTGATATTCCCAATTGGTTCCTGAATAGTTGGCTAAGTCGGTGGTAATGGTTTCCCCAAAATGAAACGGTGTACTGGTATTGGCCCGACAAGCATATTCCCATTGGGATTCACTGGGGAGATGATAGGAACGTCGACTATACTCAGACAACCTCGCACAAAACTCCCTCGCATCGTACCAGGAGATTTGCTCAACGGGATGATTGGGGTTTGAAAAATTGGCCGGTTCGGGATCGAGGGATTGTTGAATACTTGGCAGTTTCGCAACGACTTTCCATTGTTGTTGAGTAATGGGGTATTTACTCATCCAGAAGGGTTTGAGGGTAACTAAATGTTGGGGGGTTTGGGAGGGTAAGCAACCCTCTTCTGTTTTGAGAGAACCCATGTAAAAGGTTCCGCCTGGAATGGCTACCATTTCTAAGGTACACCCATGTTCTAATTTTTCTAGGAAATATAAGGTTTTTTTGTTTTCCCGTTGAATAATTTTGCCTTGAGGGTTGACTGTGACAACCTCGAATTCATAAGAGGATAGTTGAGTCGTCATGAAAATTATAAGATTAGGGCGTTGTACTAAAAGACTTTTAATCTGTTGTTAGTTTCAACATAGAATACCATAGTTGTGTCTTAGAAATACACAACCAGCATGAATTGATAGATGACAAATATTTTCATGCTTTTTTAAATCTCCTTTTTAATTAAATTGTAATAAAAATTCATATTATCCTAAATATAATGTCAGGTAAAATTGTAAAAGTAATTACTAAAAAATGTAATTTTTAATCTTAACATTAGGAGTCATTCTGATGACCACAAAAGTCGGTATTTTAGTTGTTCACGGTATCGGGGAACAAAAGAAATTTCAAACAGTAGAAGAGATCGTTAGAGATATAGCGACGGCTTTAAAAGCTGAGGACAATCTAACAGTTAGAATTATGATCAATGAACAAAATACGGGGGCTTATGCAGCTGGTCAACAAACTTGGCAAGCTGATAATAAAGAACCTCTCATTATTGAAATTGAAGATAAAGACAACAATAATCAGGTCACCCAATTAGCGTTTAACGAAGTTTGGTGGGCGGATCTTGGTGATCCGATTAGCTTACAAACTCAACTCAGTTTTTGGGCTTGGGGGTTATCTTTATGGTCTAGAAAACAATATAGTAATCCCAATTTAGGAACCAGCGATCGGGTTAGACCCCCGGAAGACATGAACGGAAACAAACCTAAAATGGACTTAAAAGGTCGTTTAAGTTTTTTCTGGGTATCTTTAGTCATCTTATTAGTTCTTCCAGTTCTCTCCTTCTTAAGTGTTATTTTACGGAAAGTATTAGGCTTTGACTTGCGACCTGATATTTTAGTGCAATATTTAGGGGACGTTAAACTCTATCAACAAGGAGAACGAGAAGGACTAGGACCGTTGATTGATTTGGGTCAACCACCCCGTATTTCTGTGAGACGGCGGATGATTAAAGGGTTAGTGAAAATGAGTTTGAGAAATTACGATCGCTGGTATGTTTTGTCCCATAGTTTAGGCACCTTAGTTGCTTTTAATGGCTTAATGGAAACAGAGGAAGCCTTACCTAATTATTTGAATCAAGAATTATGGGATAAATGGAATCATGGCCACAGTGACGATGAAAAAGAACCGATTATTCGCCAAAAAGCAACCAAACCCCTAACGGATGAAGAAGAAGCAAAAATGCGTCCTCCTCGTCCTTCTTGGTTAAAGAAAGATGATATTATTGCCCGTTCAGAATTATTTAAAAATTTGCAAGGTGTTGTGACTTATGGTTCTCCTTTAAGTAAGTTTGGAGTGGTCTGGCCAGCCATTGTTCCTGTGAATAAAAATAATACTGTTTTTAACCCTAAATTTGAGTGGTTAAATGTTTATGATCCCACCGATCCCGTAGCAGGAAGAAGTGCATTATTTAACTTTAAAACCATTGGAGATAAACAACAACCCCAAGAAATTGCTTACAAAGCAGAAGGCATTCATCTCTTAAGTCATATTGAATATTTGAATTATAAACCCAGTCGCCCCACTCCCTTCGTCAAACAATTAGCTCAATGGATCTTAAGGGGAGATTCCTTTCAACCCGGTCCTCCCTCTTTAGGATGGCCTCAGCCTTCTATGGTTCAAATTTATAATAATATTCGTGTCTTAATTTGGCTAGTGGTTGCGGTGTTAATTTCTTGGCTTTTAGGTTTCTTGATCCGTTTTGCGTTACCAGATTCCATGGAAAAGGTCATCCAAGAAATTCCTTATTTAGATTTAAGCAATCCCTTTACTTATATTGGCTTCGGGATCATTATTGTCTTGATTGTTGGCATTTTTATGAGAGGATTTCAACTGAATACTAACTCAAAATAAGACGTGATGGGTTTTCCAAACGTCCCAAACCAGGGATAATATAAGACGATATCTTTTACCGAGACACAATTATGCCGCTACCGACTACTCTCACCACTCTTGAAGGAACACCTATCCCAGAAGAACAATTAAAAAATCAAGTGATCCTTTTCGTTAATGTCGCCAGTCAGTGTGGCTTAACCCCTCAATATTCAGGTTTAGTGGAACTTGATAAGAAATACGGAGACCAGGGATTTAAAGTGATTGGTGTTCCTTGTAATCAATTTGGGCAACAAGAACCTGGGAGTCCCGAAGAAATCAAAGATTTTACCAGCAGTAAGTACAATGTTGAATTTACCCTCCTGGAAAAACAAGAGGTCAATGGGGCCAACCGCAGTCCTCTCTATCAATTCTTGGTTCAAGATGGCGACGATATTAGCTGGAACTTTGGGAAGTTTGTCGTGGGTCGTAATGGGGAAGTGGTGGCACGGTTTGAACCAGCAACCACTCCTGATGACCCCCAACTTCAAGCTGCTATTGAGAAAGCGTTGAGTTAGTCGGGATCTTGGTTTGAACGGGTGTGACAGGACTCGAACCTGTAGCCGACAGCTTAGAAGGCTGTTGCTCTATCCATTGAGCTACACACCCAGAACACGAACTCTATTGTGACGTTGCATACACTCACATTCGTAAAGTGTAGGCTTCAAGCGGAAATTATCCTTCTTGAACTTCCTTTGTGGTACTCCTTCTTTCCCAGTACGGCATTTTATAGTGAGGAACACGCCCAGCCCCACTTTGTTGACCATTATAGCAAGTCACTGGCGATTCATCCCACACTTGTTTAATTATTTTTGATTGAAAACAAAGTGTGGGGCTTCTCGCCAAATAAGCTAACTTGTTTTTCCCTGATTGGCCTAGAACTCAAATTCGTTTATCCGTTGTTGTAGCATTTGAGGGAACTTAGCATAATATCGTTTATTCAACGGTGAGGGATGGGGTAAGGGAAGCAAGGAAACTTGACGCTGATGTTTGTTCCCCTGAGAATCGACGGCCTGAAGGGTTATGGGCAGTTGCGCCTCATAGCGATCGCTCCTTTTCCAAAACTCTTCCATCTCTTCTTTGAGTCCGTAAGGAGTAAACCACTTAAACGCTTCTGTCCCCAAAGTCACGATCTGATTGCCCCCCCAATGAATCACCAGCAATTGTTCAATAAAAGGGCGGAATCGTTCTTTTACCTTGACCGAATAGGCTTTATTTCCGGGGGGTTTATAGGGAACGGTGTTAGTGAGTAAGGCGCGATCGCAGATGGATTGTAAGTCTTCGGGAGAAGAAGGTTCTTGATGATACATTCCTCGATAAAATCCTTTGCGAACCATAGTCCCTGCAGAACCGATTAAAGGCTGTCCTTGGGCGACCTCATCCCGTCCTAAGTCCCGACCAAAAAAGCAAACTTTACTGTCTAAGTTTCCTGCATAAAGTACCGGTTCGGTGGGGATTTTCCCCGCCGCTTCATAAATAGGGATGTCGATAGGAAAGGTTTCTCTTTCGGCTTCAACACGAATTTTTTCTATTAAGGTTTGAATCTCACTCATACTTCTCCCTGCTTCTAACCATCTAACTCCCCTTCCATCACCACAGAAAGGGCTGATTTAGCGTTATCCCGAAACTCTTGAATATTGACTTTGCCCAATAACCAAATGGCTAAGATCATCCCGAACCCTTGAATAACAAACACCAAAGCGTAGGATAACACAGGAAGGGTAAAAATTAACTTACCAAAATTTAACACCACTCCCCCCAAAACTGTAGACAGTCCCCTGGCGATCGCTTGGGCTAACCCCCAGGCCCCGATAAAGGTTCCGGCGGTTTCAGCCACGGTTAAATCTAACATCAAACTGGTGGCCCCGGCGGTAATCATCCCTGATGCTAACCCAAAAAACAGTAATCCCGACTTGAGTAAACTTTGACTGGTGGTGGCCCCGGCTAAAACGATAATAACGAAACAGCCTACCGCAAGGATGCAACCGAGTTTGGTGGTTCGTTGTTTCCCTAAACGGGGAACGACGAAGAAACCAGTCGAAGCGATACCGAACAGGGTTCCCATACCAAAAAAGGCGTTCAGTTGGGTGGTTTCGGAGATACACATCCCAAACACCTCCCCACCGTAGGGTTCCATAACGGTGTCTTGCATGAATAAACTGAGGGTTAAAATCAAAATAAAGCTAAAAAATAATCCGGTTTGACGACTGGCGGTTAAGACATTTAACGCATCTTTTAACCCGATTTGGTCTTCCCGTTGTACTGTTTGAGATCGTTGTCCAAAGCGAGAATAACGAGATTCTACTCCCCAAGTCGCCAAAAAACACATGGCCAAGACGATGACAGGCATAATGATGAAGACCGGGTTAACCGTTGCTTGTAGGGTGGCAATATTCGCTATTTTTGCCGTGTCTGTGGGGTCGTAGGATAAAATAGCTTGACCGCAAATTTCGGGGGTATTGAGGAACTGAGAACTGACGATCGCCCCGACCACAATCCCTACCATTAACATAGACCAGACAATACCAATTAACTGCGATCGGTTATCCTCATCGGACACATCCACCAACATGGCAGCGAAGGGAGTGGAACTCATACTCAAGGCTAACCCATAACCGCCAAAAACGATCCCTAATGCGATCGCCCAACCGTAACTACTGACACTCCATCCCGTTGCTTGGATACTGCGTCCCAGTTGCCAAACCACTTGTAAGGCGATAAACGCGAGAGAGGTGAAGAGAATAGCCCCCATCCAGACGTATCCTGTGCGATGATACCCTTTAATGGGTTTTGTGTCCGAGAGTTGCCCAAACCACACTCGCGCCGGACTAACAAACTGGTACATGGCGATCGCGGTTGCTGCGATCCAGGGGAGTACGGTTAATTCGTCGATCATGATACGGTTGATCACTCCCAATGTCAACAGGGACATGATTCCTAGGCCCATTTGAAATAAACCTAAACGAAACATGGTTAAGAGTTTGATTTTGGGTAGGGGTTTATGGGGTATGGGATCAGAGGTTTCGGGGATATTGTTGATGGTCATTTTTTGGGTAAGTTATCAAACCAATTTAAAGTTTACTGTGAGAATCCGCAACTGTGCAAGTTCTCTTGTTTATTATCTATATTTAATGTTTAATCAACCCATAAATTTATCTAAAGCACTGGGAGGATTTAGTTACAGATAAAAATATAATTTATAGCATACAGCTTATTTACATTTCTTAAGACACTTCATTTTATTTATGTCCGACTACTTAAGAAAATCTTGCAATCCAGCCAACAGTTGACCCTCTTTTAACTGTTTTTCTACTTCGACAACCTTCCCATTAGGAAAAATCTGAGTTAACCAAGGAATTAAAGCATAATCAAAACAATTAAGTCCTTCCCCTGCGAGAAGAATATAAGCAATAGAATCAGAAGAATAGTTGCTTTTTGATAATAATATTTCTAGTTTCTGATGAATACTTTTTATCCAAGGATTAATAATTATTTCTATCATTTTATTACGGTTAACAAACCAAGATTGTTGGCATAAACTAGATGTAAATTCTTCTTGTTGTTGTAAAATCAATCTGGTTAATTGAGATGCTTCTATTAAAGCACTTCCTAAACTATTATTTTTTAAAGATTGTTGCAAAGATTTTCTTTTTGCAATTTCAGCTATTCCGGGAGTGGGAAATGGTTGGGGAAGTAGGGGAAATGTTGGGGTTATTTTTTCAGACCATTGAGGATAAATTAATTGACAAAGAATATCTTGATCAATTCCTTGGATTCCATAAAATAATTGTTTGGTAATTATCCCTGATATACCTTGTGATAAGTCTACAATAGATAATTCGGTCATGGTTTCTGTTAAGTTAATGACACAAAATAATGAAGCTTGATTTGATAGATTGTGATGGACATAACTTAAGGTTAAAGCCATTGATTTAGGAAGCCAAATTATTTCTTTACCCTGACCAATATCAAAGTTTTCTCCAATAACATTTTTCAATAAATTGCGATCCCTGTTATTCCATTTTGAGGAACTAATCAACACAATTGCTTTGATTTTATCTAAAATAGTTTTCAGAGGTATGTTATTATTAACTTCAACAGATGGTAGATCAGAAATATGATTAAAAGCTTTTAATTTCTCTTTGAGATTTTCTAGGAGATTTTCATGATCAAATAATTGAATGTTAGCTAAATTGAGTAATTCAGAGAAAGAATAGCTCGTAAAATTTTCCACAGCATTGAAACTAAACAAATAGCCTTCAATTTGATTATTTTTGATTTCCAAACCCAAATACCAGTCATCACTGGTGAGGATTTTATTATTATTCTTTTCTGCTTGTAAAAATAATTCTAATTTTTCTTGCAATCGATTCAAATAAGCGAGAAATTGTGTTTCTCCCTGTTGTCCTAAACGATACATTCTTTCGATCCCGTGTTCGAGAGAATCGGCATAAAAATCTAATTCCTCTAATAATGGCTTTAAATTACTTTGGACTGACTCAGTTAACGGATTTTCTGAAGAGAAAGATAGATTTTTATGGGGTGATAATTCTTGAGATAAGTTAGAGAATATAGCTGTTTTTTCTTGTTGAAGGATAGCGATTTCTTTTAATAAATTATCTCGTTGATTATGTAGTTTTTCAACTTCTACTTGTAAAATTCGATCATTCCATCGACTATCTAAGCGATGTAAGATCATTTCACTCAGTTGCTCAATTGAAAAATGATCATCATTTTTCAAGGTAGATTGACCCATGAGCAAATAGTGTCGTATTCTTTCGAGTAAAAAGGACACTTCGGGATGATCTTTGAGCCTATCTTGCCACAAAATTTGCTCAAGCTCACGAATTAAGGATTGAATATTATCTTGAACCGTCACAATAACCTTTCAAACAGACAACTTTGAGAAACTTTAACAAATATGTCGATGATTTTTGATAGGCTTAGCATAGCAGATCAATTGAGAATCTGCTTTATAAAGCTTATGGAAGATATCAAAAACTATCGTAACCAATCTCCTGACCTCCGAGACAGTCTCGAAAAAGCTCCCTTTTTTAATGAATTACCAGAAGAAAGTTTAGAACTGGTAATGAGTCATGCGGTACTTCGTAGTCATCCAGCCAATCGTGTTATTCTCTTAGAAAATGACTGGGGTGGGTCTGTTTACTTTATCTTAGACGGATGGGTCAAGATCCGTACTCACAATGTAGATGGGAAAGAAGTCACCCTCAATATTGTGGGTAAAGGGGAAGTCATCGGTGAAATGGCTGCTTTAGAAGAGGCCCCTCGTTCAACCGATGCGATTACTTTAACCCCCACCACTATTAGTAGCATTCCAGCACAAGATTTTGTTACTCTACTCAATAGTGATCCCGTTGCAGGGATTCGGCTAGCCCAAGTTATGGCTAAACGTCTGCGTCAACTGAACCGACGATTGAGGTTACGGGAGGCCGATAGTCTCTCACGGGTGGCTGATACGTTATTGTTCTTGGCGGAAGGCCAGGGAAAACAAACCGATCAAGGTGTGGAAATTCCTAATTTACCCCATCGGGAATTAAGTAGTATTAGTGGGTTAGCTAGAGAAACGGTGACACGATCTCTGACTAAATTAGAAAAAAAAGGTTT
>JASJBX010000167.1 GCA_030066295.1 Crocosphaera sp. | reverse complement strand
GGGAGGGATAAAATCGTGCCAGGGCGTAGTTCTTTAACCCCTTGCCATAAGGTACGTTCTCCTGGAACAAAAGCCGTACAAAGATAATCTTTTAAAGCAATTAAATCGATGTTCTTCTGAAAATAAGGGGATAAATTTCTGAGGCGAGGGGCGAGATAAAGCGTTGAACCTTGTTGATAATAATAAAGGGTACGGCCGCCAACGGAATCACGAACAGCGTATCCTTTTTTTTCATAGGTATCCCAAACAATAAAACTAAAAATTCCCCTCAACTCATGTAAACAATCTTGTCCCCATTGTTCCCAAAGCCAAGCAATTAAAGTCGAATCATCTTCTTTCCATGTATTAGGATTCATTCCTAATTTTGTTAACAATAAATGCCGATTACTTAACCAAATATCCCCCACCACAGCAAACCGTTGATTCTTGCTCAATTTAGGTACAGTTTTAACAAGAGAAAATCCTTCAAACTGCCCAACTTGTTGATAAGATGGGTCATGATGAAAGTCTCCAACGATTATCTGCCATAGGGGATCAAGCCTGAGAGCTTGGGTGATTTTCTTTTTTCGGTTGAACATAGACTGTGTTTGCAAAACAACGGATGAGACAAAATCTTGCACACCTGTGCGTTTGTCTTCGATTTCAAGATAAACTACAGTATGATATAAGATTGTTGTTGATATCATCATGAGCGTAGTAAGCCAAGTTATTCTAAAAGCAGACGATGAACTCCGATATCCTAGCAGTGGCGAACTCAAGGGTATCCAAGAATTTCTGAGTACCGGGGAGCAGCGTGTCCGCATTGCTGAAACCCTCGGGGAAAACGAGAAAAAAATCGTTGATCAAGCTCAGAAAAAATTGTTTCAAAAACGCCCTGATTTTCGCTCTCCTGGGGGCAACGCCTACGGTCAAAAGCAATATAATCAGTGTTTACGGGATTATAGCTGGTATTTGCGTTTAGTTACCTACGGGGTGTTAGCCGGAAGCAAAGAGCCAATCGAAAAAATTGGCTTGATCGGGGTTAAAGAAATGTATAACTCCCTCAATGTTCCTGTTCCGGGGATGGTGGAGGCCATTCGTTGTCTCAAAGAAGCAGCTTTAGGACTTTTGAACAATGAGGATGCAGCAGAAGCGGCTCCCTATTTCGACTATATGATTCAGTCCATGTCCTAAACTCTCATACCCAAAACTAAACTATGGCACCATGCACTAGGAAATAGGCAACGGGTGATCCTCTCAAGGTTTCCTTAGTCATGTCTTGATTTTAATGTATTGCGCTGTAGTCTTGAAAGGCACGATCAACTCGTGTCTTTTTTGATGAAAAGAAAAACCGAAATTTTGCTCATCCCTAAAAGGGGATAGTTAAAATGAAACTATGGCAAAGTTGATTCGGTTCCCTTTTGTTTGTTTAGTGATCGTCGTCCTCACCTATAGTATTTTTGGTTGGTATGTGGGACATTCTGCTACAGCTTGGACTCATTGGTTAGCTAACCAAGGAGAAACCTGGGGATGGTTTTTAGAGGACAAAACAATCTTTTTGATGCTTCATTTTTTAGCTGGATGTGTCGTCCTACTGATTACCGCTAGTTTAGCTGCTCCTGTTGCGATTATCACCATTGTTTTTGGTAGTAGTTTTCAATCGGATAATAAAGCGATTATAGCCGTTTTGCTATGGTCTTTTATTATCGTTTTAATGCTTCGTTGGATTTACTATTTTGCCCACTTTTTTTTGTTACTCTGTGCTGCTATTTTAGCTAAGTTGGAGTTACAAAAGCTAGGGTATGCTCAATGGCAAGTGATTTCTCTGTTAATACTAATCTGTTTAGGTGGGTTTGCTTTGGGATTACTGGGTTATTATCAGCTTCAATAACCGTTAATCATTGATAGGGAGTCACCGGGGTTTCTTGGCGAAGGGCGCGGGTTTGTTCTAAAATATTCTCGATATTTTCTTGGGAAAGATTTTGAACATAGTTAATTTTAATTTCTTCTAATAAATCATTCAGTAACGATTCAATTTGATCGATACTATGTTCTGCTTGTAATTCGCTTCCCAAAGATTGACTAAACTTCTCGACCAATTTTTCTAATAAGCGATCAAACTCTGGGTCTTCTATTAATAATCCTTGGAGTCCTACGGATACCCCTTGATAGAGTTGAGACACCAATCTTTCTGTTAATTGATGCTGCATTACTTTTACCCCTGGTACGTTTTCTAAACCTTGATAAGCAGGGGTTTGCGTTAAGGCTTTATCTACATTATATCGTAAAAATTCTTCGGCTTCGGGACGAATTTCGGGGATAACTTTATTAATAACTAAATTGGCCATGAGTTTCACTAATTCTGAGGTTTCATTCACATCATTAATATCAATATAAGGATTAGAATTTTGTTGAATTAAAATGTTACGAACTGTCCCATCTTTAATCGTTCCTTGAATTTGATTGACCACTTGAATAATGACAACCTCGGTAATATCTTGAGCAATTCCTGCGACAAATCCCTGACTAGCTTGTTTTTTAATTGCCTTAATATCAACTAAATTTGCTTGATCTAAACGAATGGTTAACGGGATAATTCTTAAGAAACGAAACAGAGGAATAAGTAAGAAAATGTCATACCAACGCCATAACATTGCATCAAACCAACTCACCCCTGTATGACGACGACTAATGTACCAACTACGGGCTAAAAATTCCGTTAGAAATAATAAGAAAAAAGGGAAATCAATGAGTCCGAAATTATCAAAAGGATCTCCAGTTTCTCCCACAGGACGAAAGTAGTTAGTAGCGATTAAAGGTTTAATTTCTTCATCAAAAAAGTTCAGTTCATCCCTAAAATCATTTTGCTGAAATAAGTTCTCTTCACTCCAAAACTTATCAAAAGCGTCTTTTGCAGAGCTTTCCTCTGTCTCAAAAACGTGTTTTCTCATCTTATTTTTTATCCGTTCTAATGTTCCGGTTTTATTAGCATTTTGAAACGGATTTTCTTCGATCATTTCCTTGCTTCTTTGACGCAAATCAGCCAAGATAGTCTTAATATCTTCTTGAGATTGATTATTATTATTGTTATTTTCAGAAAATACTTTTTGACTGAGAGACGTAGAAAGTGCTTCATTAAAATCATCAACTCTTTGTAAATATTGATCGGTATCTCGGTAAGGTTCAATCCCTTTGATAATATCATACTGAGTAATTAATTTTGAAAAAGAACTAGGTATGTTCACTAGGGTAATTTCTTTTTCAAATTTACCAATTTTTATAGACCAGCGAATTCTCTCCTGTATCAAAGAATCTCGTAAAGGAATATAACTTAGATCAAAAATTACTAATGTATAGTTAGCTAAAATTATCAACGCCATTATTTTTTCAAACCAACGACGAGGACGAAAAAATTTTTGTTGAGAACCCGAAGACACTTTTGTTATCGTCATATAAAAATTACACCACCGAGAAAAATGTGACTAAACTTATTATAAAGGAACTTTCTTATTTGTCTAGGAAGTCTAAACTTTTAGGTTGTATAGTAAGATATATCTAACTCGGATCACAAGTTAGCTATTTCTTTTTTTAATTCTCACTCTCTCTAACTAATCAATCTTAAATAATGACTGCCAATCTTCAAAAAGCTTATACTTATAAAGTGGGTGGAAGTCTGGGTTTTGACCATCCTACCTATGTAGAAAGACAAGCAGATAAGGCCCTTTTAACAGCATTAAAAGCCGGAAAATTCTGCTACGTTTTTAACTCTCGTCAAATGGGAAAATCCAGTTTAAGAGTTCGAGCAATGCACCGACTACAAGCAGAAGGAATGAGTTGTGCTTCTGTCGATATTACCAGTTTAGGCAGTGATATCAGTCAAAAACAATGGTATAGTGGCATCATCACTCAATTATTTTTAGGCTTTAATTTAATTGGGAAAGTTAACCTAAAAGTTTGGCTCAGAGAACGGGATGATTTATCAGGAGTTCAGAAGTTTAGTGAGTTTTTAGAAGAGGTTTTACTGGTTCATTGTCCTGGAGAAAAAGTTTATATTTTTATTGATGAAATTGATAAAGTTCTCAGCTTGAATTTTCCCTTAGATGACTTTTTTACGGTAATTCGTTTCTTTTATAATCAAAGAGCAGAGAATAAAAAATTTGAACGATTGGTCTTTTCTTTATTTGGGGTTGCCACTCCCACTGATTTAATTCAAGATAAAACACAAACCCCTTTTAATATTGGTTTTCCCATCGAATTAACAGGGTTTACGCCAGAGGAAATAGAACCTTTATCCCCTGGGTTAAACTCGGTTACTGACCATCCTCAAAGGGTTCTGAAGGCTCTTTTAAACTGGACAGGAGGACAACCTTTTTTAACGCAAAAAGCTTGTGATTTACTCTTAACTCAGTCCCCAACTATTCCTTCTGGTAAAGAAGAAGAATGGGTTAATAAAATGGTTAGAGAATTTATCATTGAAAATTGGGAATCCCATGACGAACCGGTTCACCTCAAAACCATTCGCGAGCGAATTTTTAGGAATGAAAAAAGAGCAGGAAGACTCTTAGGAATGTATCAACAAATTCTACAACAAGGGTTCTTAAAAAGCGATGAAAGTCCTGAACAAACAGAATTAAGATTATCTGGTTTAGTAGTTAAAAAGCAGGGTAAATTAGTCGTTTATAATAAAATTTATCAAGCCGTATTTAATGAAGAATGGGTAAAAAAAGAATTAGAAAAAATCAGACCTTATTCTGAAATGTTAACAGCTTGGGTTAATTCTAAGTATGAAGATAATTCCCGCTTATTAAGAGGACAAGCCCTAAAAGATGCCCTAACTTGGGCAGTAGATAAAAGCTTAAGTAATCTGGATTATAAATTTCTTACCGAAAGTCAAAACTTAGATAAACGGGAAGCAGAAATCAACTTAGAAGCTCAACAAAAAGCCAACGAAATTTTAACCAAAGCCAATCAAAAAGCCCAACGAATGATCCGCTTAGGCATAGGGATTTTAACCCTTTCCATAGTAGGTGCAACTGTTGCCTTTACTCAAGCTTGGATTGCGTTTCAGAAACAAGAAGAAGCCTTAATGGGAACACAATTAGAACAAATGGGAGATAGTGCTTGGCGACAATTTGAATTTGAACAATTAGAGGGATTAGTATCAGCTATAGAAGCCAATCAAACATTACAAACTATAGTCAAAGATAGACGAATTTTAGAAGATTATCCCGCTACCAGTCCCATTTTAGCCTTAGAACAAATTCTCAACCGTATCCAAGAAAAAAATAAATTAATTGGTCATCAAGATGCAGTTAATAGTGTGACGTTGAGTCGAGATGGTCGATGGATAGCCACTGCCTCTAATGATGGAACCGTTCGTTTATGGAATCAACAAGGACAACAAAAAGCCCTTTTGACCGGCCACGAAAGCAATATATATGGGGTGGCCTTTAGCCCCGATAGTCAAACCCTCGCCACTGCCGGACAGGACAATACCGCTAGGGTATGGAACCTAGAGGGCAAACAATTAGCGGTTCTCAAGGGTCATGATGCCTCGGTTTATAGTGTGACCTTCAGTCAAGACGGTCAACGTTTGGCCACCACCTCACGGGATAATACCGCCAGAATTTGGGATAAACGGGGTAACCCTTTAAGGGTGTTAAGGGGTCATACAAAATCGGTGGATGATGTGGCCTTTAGTCCTGACGGTCAACACATTGCCACCGCTTCTCGGGATGGAACGGCTAAATTATGGGATAATAAGGGAAATTTAATCAAAACCTTGCAAGATAATGGCTTAGGTTTCTACAGTATTAGTTTTAGCCCCGATGGTCAACGCATTGCCCTGGGGGCAAGGGATGGAACCATTAATATTTGGGATAAACAAGAAAATTTAACCTTAACCCTGAAAGGCCATCAAGAATTAGTCAATAGTGTGGTCTTTAGTGAGGATGGGGACTGGATAGCCAGTGGTTCGAGTGATGGAACTGCTAGACTTTGGGGTAAACAAGGGGAAGAAATTACCGTTTTAAAGGGTCATCAAGCCCCTATTTATGATATCTCTTTGAATCGTCAAGGAACCCAACTGGCCACGGCTTCGAGTGATGGAACCGTTAAATTGTGGGCAGTGAGACAGACTCCTAACAATGGTTTTAATACCCTCGATACTTATGTTACCAGTGCTGAGTTTTCTCAAGATGGGAAACGATTAATTATAGCCGATGAAAGTGGAAAGGTTTATATCTGGAATTTACAGGGAAAAAAGGTACAAGAATTTGAAGCGCATAATAGTGGCATTAATGCGATTAGTATCAGTCCCAATGGGAAAATCATCGCAACTACTGCTAATAACGGTACAGTGAAATTATGGAACTTACAAGGACAATTATTAGGAGAATTGAGAGATAATGAGACGCGAGTCTATAGCCTTAATTTTAGTGCAGATAGTCAAACATTAGTTATGGCTAATCGTTCGGGAGAAGTTGGCTTATGGAATTTACAAACCCAACCCTATCAATTAATTCAAAAATTTCAGGCCCATCAAGACACCATCACCCATGTTATTTTTAGTCAAGATGCTCAAAATATAGCCACCGCATCCGTTGATGGAACAGCAAAACTGTGGGATTTACAAGGGAATCTACAACAATCTTTTTCTGGACATAAAGAAGCCATTAATTGGTTAAGTTTTAGTCCCAATTCTCAATATTTATTAACCGCTTCTGACGATAGTACCATCAAGTTATGGAAACCCACAGGACAACTGATAACTACCTTGAAAAGTGATTTATTTCCTATTTCTCGGGTCAAGTTTAGCCCCAATGGAAAGTATTTTATGACGGCCTCTCAAGATGGAACCGTCAGATTATGGGATGACCAAGGAAAGCTACAGACAAAGATGAAAGGTCATCAAGAATCTATTGAAAGCGTGCAATTTACCCCCGATAATCAAATCCTATTAACCGTGGCAAGGGATGGTACAGTAAAACTGTGGCCGGTAGAATCAGAATTTGCTCGCCTAAGTTCACTTTTAAACCAAGGATGTCAGTGGTTAGAGGATTATTTTGTCACCCGTCCCTCCGAACAGGAAAAATTATCCAGTTGTTTTCCTCAAGTGTCTCCAAAAAATCCTTAACTGAATATTAATATTTCATTTTGTTACAAAATATAGGGGTTTCCACAACCCAACCCCGTCAAGCTATGTTAGGGTATAAATGATTGAGAATTTTTCGAGTTCGGGTTCAGCATTGGTTGTGATTAGTAATTGGTTCGTTCCTGTCTACATCGCCTGGTGGGTTTCCGAAGATTTAGTTGATTCTCTCGTAACCTTCTAATACATTTTGGAGACATCCCATGACAATTTATGTAGGCAACTTAGTATATGATGTAACGTCTGAAGATTTAACAGAAGTTTTCAGCGAATATGGTACTGTCAAGCGGGTTTCTCTCCCTACAGACCGCGAAACAGGAAGACCCAGAGGATTTGGCTTTGTGGAAATGGAAAGTGATGACCAGGAAACTGTTGCCATTGAAACCTTAGATGGGGCTGACTGGATGGGGCGACAAATGAGAGTTAATAAGGCTAAACCCCGTGAAAACTCAGGTCGTAACAGTTCTGGTAGCTTCCGTAAACAAGGTAGTTTTTCCTAGTAAAAACAGAATCAGAAACGGCTAACTATCTATTCATAGTTTAGTGTTTTTTTCCCGCGCTTTTACCCTAAAAAAGCGTGTTTTTTTTCATTATAGATAAATATAATGGTGAGTAGACAATCATTTACTGAAGAAAGAAAAACAAAATGTTAGAAACCCTAAAAAAAGCGTATCAAGAAAATCCTAACCGTACCCTTGCCATTGGAGTCGGGGCTTTGATTTTAACCCCCGTTGTCCTTCCCTTACTCAAACCAGTGGCCAAAGCAACGGTGAAAACGGGGGTTATTTTATACCAAAAAACCAAAGGAACCTTAGCCGAAGCAGGGGAAGTGATGGGGGACATCATCGCTGAAGCGAAGGCAGAAGTGATAGCAGAACAGGCTGAAAAAAATGCCCTACCTACCTCCGTCTCAGAAGTGTTAAACAATAGTCAAGATTAAGGTTTTTTCTCAAACAGTTCTGAAGACAGATACAGTCCTCGTTTAATCACAGACTTGAGAAGGGGACGACTCACTTTTGCTGCCACCGGAAGGGCGATGGTTCCCAGTAAAATAGCCCCTAAGCCAATCACTCCCCTGGAATCACCTTTCTGATGATGGTCTTCGATGATTTCTTTGAGGTGTAGGGAAAAAACCGATTTATCCCAGTGAATCAATGACATCAGTACAAAACTCCTAAATAGATTGGACAAACTTAATGGCTTTCTAGATGATGTTGAACCAAAGGCCGTAAACTATTGAGTCCGGCCACGATCGCCGTTCCATTATGGACTAGGGTGGCTAACAAGGGGTTAAGGCCGACGGTGGTGGCTAATCCTAAAGCTGCCAAGTTGGGGGCAACTACCATCAGGGTATTTTGATTAATTAAGGCTTTTGTTTCTTGGGCAATGGCGATCGCCTCTAAGACATCGCTTAAGTCGTTATTCATCAACACCACATCGGCGGTATCCCTGGCAATCTCCGACCCGTTTTCAAAGGAAATGGACACATCGGCGTAGGCCAAGGCCACCGAGTCGTTGAGGCCATCCCCCACAAACGCGACGGTTTTACCCCGATGATGCAAGTCACGGACTATTGTTGCCTTATCTTCGGGAAACGCCTCTGCATGGACGTTAGAGAGGGGAATCTGTAACCCTTTACCCACTTCTATTGCCCGTGTTTGATTGTCTCCCGTCAGCAGATGGACTTCGATGCCATATTTTTGCTGGAGGTGACGGATTAACTTAGCACTTTGGGAACGGAGGGGATCGGTATAATAAATGATGCCCTGAAATTCCCCATCACAAGCGACATAGACGGGGGATAAAGCGTATTTTTCTTGCATTGTAGCCGTTTCTTGGATGCTCACTCCTTTACTCGTTAATAGCTTGTGACTGCCCACTAATACGGTTTTTCCCGCCATGGTGGCCACCATTCCTAAGCCGACTTCGTAGTCCCAATGGTCACGGGGTAAGAGGTCAATATTTTCCTGTTGGGCATAATGGGCGATCGCTTCGGCCACAGGATGGGTAATACGTTGTTCGGCTGATGCTGCTAAGCGAATCAAGCTGTTAGCATCTAAGGTGTCTCTGACGGTTTCTACCCCCACCACTTTAATATTTCCTTCGGTGAGGGTTCCGGTTTTATCGAAGACAATGGTATCGATTTCTGATAACAGTTCTAAGGTGCGACCACTCCTGACTAAAATACCGTGGCGGGTGGTATGATTTAATGCCCCTAAAAAGGCCGTCGGAATAGAAACCCGAATCCCTGTGACAAAATCTAAGGTAAGAATAGAAGCTACCCGTTGGGGATCTTGGGTGATGATTAGAATCATGCCCGCTAAGCATAAGGAGGGCATCATTAATTGTTCTGCTAAATTGGCTGCGTAGTTAGCCATACGGGTGTCATGAACGGGGGCTTTTTCGAGGAGTTGAACACTGGCAGCAGCACGGGTTTTTTCTCCTACTTTTTCACATCTAATACGAATTTCTCCCGATCTTAATAGGGTGGAGGCATAAACATAACTATTTTCTTCCGCAACAATGGGCATAGATTCCCCGGTTAATTGTTGCTGATCAATGATGGCTTTTCCTTTAATAACTGTGCCATCAATAGGGATACTTTCCCCTGGATAAACAACTACCGTATCTCCAATTTTCACCCGCTCACTTTCAATATGAATAATTTTATGCTCCTTTTCGACCCAAGCAAAATGACCAATGGTATCTAATAAATTACTGGTTTTCATTTCTGTGGATCGTGCGGTTTTTTCCCTAATAATATCCCCTAATTCGTGTAAGGTAATCACTAACGCTGGGGTCACTATTTGCCCTTGTAATCCACTAAAAATCAGGGCTAAACTATCTAAACAATCGATGTTTAATTTTTGTTCATCAGCTAAACTTTTATAGGCTCTTTTTACCACAGGAAAGGCAGCCTTAAGTAACAGAAGAACAGCAATTAATTTTAATCCTGGAAGGGGTAATTTTGTGGCTGTAAATGTTAATAATGTGGCTAAACTAGGAATGGTTAAACTAGACCATTCTTCTAGGGACTTTTTGGGTTTCGTTTCTGGAATTAAACGATGATTATTTTCGGCTCTTTCGATAATATTAACGATTAATTCCTCAATAATCAAACCTTGCTCCCCATGATAAATGATGATAACACAAGCAGCCCAAGGATTGAAGCGAACGTTTTTAATAGGTTTGGTTGCTTTTAAAAGGTGTTGAAGACGCGAGGCAAACCGTCGATCATAACTTAAGCGATCAACTCTAAGTCTCACTCTTCCAGGGATATGATGGATGATTTGAGGAACCGTTTTCATGGGAACTGGTTGGGATGAATTAATGAGGTTTTTGGGGTTGTTAAGCAGCCGTTTCTTCTGCTTTATTCATAATATTAAGTAACCGTAATCCTAGTTCCACATCTGATAACCCTTGTGTCTCATAATAAATGACCACCGAAGCTGCAGCGCGGTTAATGCGCGACTCAATGACATGATTATCTTCTTCTAATAATTGACATAAAATCTCACAAAATTCTATATCTTTGGCTAATCTGGGAATTTTAACGCGAATTCTTCCAGGTACAGAATGAATAATGGTATAAAGGCTATTATCTTCCTTTTCAACCTTGCCCACACCATTCCCATGATTCGTAGCTACCACTGGTGTTATTTGTTTAAGATTGGTAAAAATTTGGCGAGAAATACTAGCAATAGCTAAGTTAACAATTAAAGCGTTAGCCCCTCTCAATTGTAAGCGACTGGTGATAAAAATACCGAGAATAACCGGGATAATCATCTCAATTTCGCTATGATCGTTTAAAAGTTGGATCAGTTTCTCTTCGGTTACTTGTAATTGATTATGGTTAGGTGTGTCAACTGAAGCTTGATTTGTCATGCTTTATTTCCCTGTACTTGAAGGTCGAGTGTCGTTATTATCCTGTCGGCCTCTTCACTCGATGGTCACACCCTAATCATAATTGATCTCAGAGGGATGAATCAACTGCAATCTTTTCTCATTAATTCATCTTACTCCCAAAAATTTATGAGTTTGTAAACTCATACGCCATTGAGGATGATCAAGAATATAATCGAAGATTAAAGATTGACTTTCGGGATGATTCCATTCCGGTTGTAAGTATTTAACGACGGAGGAGGGAACTTTGTTGGCTTGTTCCTCAGCCCAGGGTAAATCATCTGAAGTCGCAACCACCACCTTTAATTCGTTAACCTGGGAATAGATACTATGGTGGGGAACCTTAAAGGGTTTGGGAGAAAAGGTCACCCAGTCAAACTGGCCAGTAAAAGGATGGGCCCCAGAGGTTTCCAAGTGAACCCGTAACCCTAACTTGCGTAACGCTTGAGTTAAGGGGAATAAATCGTATAATAAGGGTTCTCCCCCTGTAATGACTACCATCGCCGGGTTAGCAGCTTTAGCGGTTTGGGCTAACATTGTCACGGACTGTTGTGGATATATTTTGCTGGTCCAGGACTCTTTTTGGTCACACCAAGGACAATGAACATCACACCCGGCCAACCGAATGAAAAAAGCACTCATCCCCGTCCAAGTCCCTTCTCCCTGCAAGGAGTGAAAGGTTTCTACAATCGGATAGGTGATGAGTTGTGGTGCGATCGCTTTTTTGCCAACTGACGCTAAACTATTCATACACTATTTTTAACACTTCTAACAATTTTAACGAGTTTTTCTCCTTTGTTATGAAATCTCCTTATTATCAACGATTATTCGTGCTACCTTGGGTCATGATGGGTTTAATCGGTTGTGAGTCCATTGAACCCATTTCTATCCAAAAGATTCCTGTTCCTGAAACTTCTGCTTCTAATTCTAATCCGCCTCCTAGTTTAACCGATCCCGCCTTTTTAGAAGCTCTCGAAGACGTAACTTATCGAGAAATTAATCAGTATCGTATCTCTAAAAGTTTACCCCCTTTAAAACTCAATCCCCAAATTGCTCAACAAGCGAGAATCCATAGTGAAAGAATGGCTGCTGGTATTATTCCTGTCAGTCATGAAAACTTAGAACAACGATTAAAAATCATTAGTTTTAGTACCCCTCATGAAAAAGGAGTGGAAAACTTAGCCACCCATGAAAATAATAGTGATCCTGTTCAAGCTATTATTCAACAGTGGTTAAATGATCCCCAAAACCTGAAAAATATTGAAGGAAAATACGATGAAACTGGGATAGGTGTAGCACAAAATAGCCAAGGAAAATATTATTTTACACAAATCTTTATCAAAAATAGACCTTCTATTATCACCCGTTCTCCCGAAATTTCTAACAGTTTAGAACCGTGGAAAACCCCTGATCCCTTATTAGAAAAAGCCGGTCAAGATGGTCAGTTTTTAATCGCCTTAGAACAAGAAATTAACCGTCGTGTTAATCAATATCGGTTATCAAATAATTTACCCCCATTAACCATGAATGCAGAAATTAGTTACGTTGCCAGACAACATAGCCGAGATATGGCCAGTAAAAAAGCAACCTTTAGTCATGATGGTTTTGATAATAGGGCCAAAGCGGTAGGCAAGACCATTCCTTATCAATCCTTTGCCGAAAATTTAGCTTATATCAAAGGGTATCCCGACTTAGCAGATGTAGCCGTTAAAGGGTGGATTAATAGTCCCGGTCATCGTAAAAATATGGAAGGAAATTTCAATTTAACGGGGGTAGGAATTGCTAAAAATGCTGATGGAGAATATTATTTTACTCAGCTATTTTTATTACAACGGTGAATAAATTTATAGTTAATCATTGTCCATTATTTGCTACATTAAGAATAGTATCATTAAGTAAAAATAATTATGAATCAAACGATCGATAAAGTAAAACAAGCCTTATCCCATCTAGAAATTATTACCGATCCTCATCAACTCAGCAAATTATCCCTTGATTATTATCATTTTAGCCCCATTTTACAACAACAATTGCAAGATAAACGGGGGGATATGGTTATTCGTCCCACTACAGAGGCAGAAGTAGTACAAATTGCCCAAACTTGCGTTAACTACAAAGTTCCCCTAACCGTCAGGGGGGCCGGAACCGGGAATTATGGTCAATGTATTCCCTTGGAAGGGGGAGTTATTCTCGATACCAGTAAAATGCAGCAAATTCTCTGGTTAGAACAAGGGGTTGCTTGTGTGGAACCTGGGGTG
>JASJBX010000166.1 GCA_030066295.1 Crocosphaera sp. | reverse complement strand
GTCAATTTTACGCTAACCAAATTAGTAATTATTAGCAATTCTCATGAAGAGTATTTTATTGAGAATGACGAGATTGCCCGAAATATTAGTGAGCCAAAGATATTCTCAAAAACTGAAAAACTCAAACTTCTAAAAATTAACCGGATAAGATATAATAGTTTTGAACGGAAAGAGGGAAAAAGCTTAAAATGTTTTGTCTTTCTTCAGTTAAATTAACCACTTTTTTTTTTCCAGATTGAATTAAGAGAGGAATCCCTTGAAAACATTGAAACATCCATCTCAAGGTAGGTTTTTCTGTTTTTGTAGGAATGTCCATCACATAGACTAAAATAGGCAGGGCTAACACTGAACCCCCACCCCCTAATAATCCTAAACTCAGTCCAATACAACCTGCTAAAAGATGACCGATGATTTGTATCCACATAGGTTTTGATTAGTAAAAATTGGGTTAAGCTAGAAGCTAATAAGTTTCTCTATCAAAGATATTGTGAATCAATATGATTAAAAATTATCAGAAAATTGTTATTTTTTGCTTATCCTTAAGCTTAACTGGA
Organism: Crocosphaera sp.; assembly: GCA_030066295.1. Lineage (GTDB taxonomy): Bacteria > Cyanobacteriota > Cyanobacteriia > Cyanobacteriales > Microcystaceae > Crocosphaera. Next base: position 12,441 of record JASJBX010000166.1, on the reverse strand, counting down.
TTGTTAGGAAAATCTTCTTATAGTGAGTCCTCTGTTAATCAATCTTTTCAAGGATGGTTTCTCAACTTGATACAAGATGGAGGAACCCCACCAGTTCGGCCACCCACTGAAAAGTCAGCTATTTATCGTTTTTTTAGCCAAGCAACTGACAAATTTATCGAACCTTGTGAACCCAAAACTTCAGAACCTGAATTTTTAGTGGTTGCTGGTGGTGCCACTCCCGAATCTAATGAAATCGCTTTAGAGAAAAATGTCCTTTATTTTCAAAGAACGTTAAAAAATATGGGGTTTAATTCTCCATCAACAAGCATCTTTTTTGCTAATGGAAATAATGGAGAAGCGAGTATTCGTTATCTTGATCCTCAAGGAAAAGAAAAGTTTAAAGTCCCTAATATTCCTGGATTGAATGGTTCGGCAAGTCTAAACAATATTAATGGATGGATTGATAATATTCATCAAAATAAAGTGACTAAAAAGCCGGTTTTTCTCTATTTTACAGGTCATGGCATTCTCAATAAAAGAAACAGCGATAATAATGCCTTGATGTTGTGGAATAATACCCCTGTGACAGTAGAAAGATTTTCTAATACTTTACAACAGTTGCCCGCAGATAGTCATATTGTTACGATGATGGCTCAATGTTTTTCGGGGTCATTTGCTAACTATATTTATCAAAATGGTGATCCTAATCAACCGTTAACGAAACAGACAAGATGCGGATTTTTTGCTACTATTAAAACCTTACCGTCTGTGGGATGTACCCCTGAAGTCAATGAAGCTGATTATAAGGATTATAGTTCCAGTTTTTTTGCTGGATTAAGTGGAGTTAATCGTATTGGTCAACAGGTTGCTTCTGCGGACTATAATAAGGATGGCAGAGTTAGTTATAGTGAAGCTCATGCTTTTGCTAAAGTGGATGAGAAAACCTCTGATTTACCGGTTTCTACTTCTGAGGTTTGGTTACAACGAAAGGCGCGTGTAGCAGATATTAATCCGTTACTCAATACGCCAATTATAGAATTAGAAAAAGTCGCTCGTCCCCAACAAAAATATGTCATTAATTCTTTGGTTGAATTATTACAATTTTCTACCCAACAATCTTATTTAGAAATATTAGAAGCTGTCAATCCTTATCCAAGGTCGACCAAAGTAGAAGAAGCTTATAAAATTAGACTTCTGATGGAACTATTAAACGTTAGAATGGAACAGAAAATAAGACAAGGCAATAACCAAGAAGAAATTGCTATTTTAGAGCGTTTAATTGATTGTGAATCTAGTTCTTGGAAATAAAAATTAGTGAGGACTTTTTTCATTTCCTTATTCTGTCATTCCTAGGAACATTGACTTAAGTTTTTCAAATTATCTAACATTGTTAATTGTTCCCCTTACATTTTCTCAATTTTAAACCCTGGTACTTGATAATCTTTTGGTAGATAATTAGCAGGGATGGTATTTTGATTTCCATCTCGAAGCGCAGAGTAATGGGGAGATAAAATTTCAATATCTGCTTCATTACATTGATCTTGAATATTTTGGTGAAGATCAGAATAAATATAGAATAATTTACGAGTTTTGTCTGTATAAACGTTCAATTCATAACTGACATAAAAATCATCTAAACTGGTTTGTAAAACAAAAGGTTGAGGATCTTTTAATAAGGAGTCTGTTGCATCAGCAGCAGCTAATAAAACTTGATGAACTTTTCGCCAAGGAACATCATATCCTAATGTTATTGTTGTGCAAATAATTAAGGGGATTCCTGTTTCTCTTGCTGAGGCACTAAAGTTAACCACATTACTATTTAATACGGTAGCATTGGGTAAAGTAACAATGACATTTTTAGGGGTACGAATGCGAGTAACCAGCAATGTTTTGTCTTCTATATCACCAATAATATCATCAATTTGTACCCGATCGCCTAATTGAAATGCACGGGTATAAATTAAGATAATACCTCCTACAGTATTAGCGACAGCAGAGGTTGAACCCAGCGAGAAAAGAATCCCTAAAAACACAGAAATTCCTTGAAACGCAGGAGAATTAAATCCGGGCAAATAAGGGAAAACAATGACAGCAGCTAAAGCAATGATGAGAAATTGTATAATGTTATAAGTTGGGGTTGCCCAATCTTGATAAAATCCAGGTATGGTAATGTTTCCTCTTTCTAATTCCCTGAAAACAAACTTAGAAAACCGAATAATATAGTAAGTTGAAACTGCAATTAACCCAATCATAAAAATATTGGGAATATAATCAACAACTGATTCAGAAATGTATAAAATTGCTTTAAAAATATACTCAAAAATTTGCTTAGATATTTTCCGAGTCAAAGGAAAAAAGCTGAGAATAAAAGGAACATACAAAAAGAGAATTAACAGAACAATAATCACTCGAATTAGTTTAATAAACCCAATCAAACTATCCGTAACTTGACTGGAACTAATTAGGTTAACATTTTGAATTCTACAACTCGGAATGACTGTATCTTTCCAACTTTCTAAAAGAGTAAATATTTTCGGGAAAATAAGATCCATTAATTTAAAAATCAAGAGAAGTGATAAGGTAGCAATAACCGTCCAAATTAAGCTAAAAATCCTAGCAATCAAGGTTCTTTCTTCTCTAAACTGACTAATAGATGTTTTAATGATCTCTAAGTATTCTTCTGCTAATTCTTGACGGGATTTTCTCGCCGCGTTAGCATCTTCTTCTGTTAGGGTAGCTAAAATTTTATCTTCAGCAATAATACTGGTAATATTTTCTTGAGTTTCTAGTTTTATTGATTCAATAGATAAAGAATTATCTTCAGCAAATTTTTCTAGTCTTGTGGTAATTGTATTTGCTCTTTCTTCAGGAGAAAATGATCCCGTAGGTGCTTGTATTTTAAATAAAGTTTGATCATCTAAAATAACGGGATAACCGTCAATTTTATCTCCATTGATATCATTATCTCGTCCATAAACCACAGGAGATATAATCACAGAGAATGTTATCAATACAATAATTAAAAATGTTCTTAATTTTCGTCTCATGGCTTTAATCCTTAATTACACGTGATTTCCGTTCAATTAAACGAATAACTAGATTTTTTTCTCTCGTAATTCCCTGTTCAATTTTCCTTGAGGGGTCAAATCAGGATCAAGGTTTCCACAAAAAACATCATTAAGACTGCTTTCTGTTTCTCCGTGACGCAAAAAATATAAAGTTAAACTCATAATTATTATCCCTAAACTGAGTCAAGTAAATGATTGTTTATCTCATGAAAAATAGTAATCAAACGTGAGAGCAAATTACTGTATGCTAGATTACTAAAAGGAAGAGTTAACTGTTAAGCTAGGCAATGTCCACCTTAACCGAAAAACATAATAAACAATTGTAAATTAATGATGACCTTTCGAGAAGAATTTGAACTACTTTTACGGGCCTGTTACCCTTTAATCTATATTTCTACCACCGAAGAAGAAAGACTGGAAACTGCGATCGCCCAATGCACCCAAACCCTGCAAAATCGCACTGTTTATATTTGGGACTTCGTAGACGGTTATCAAGATAACCCCAATAACGAAGGTGTGGGCAGACGGAACCCTCTACAAGCTCTAGAATTTGTCGAAAAACTGCCCAATAATATCGGCGGAATCTTTATTTTAAGGGACTTTCAACGCTTTTTAGAAGATGTTTCTATCTCTCGTAAACTGCGAAACCTGGCTCGCAGTTTAAAATCCCAACCCAAAAATATCATTATTATTGCCCCACAAGTCCAAATCTCGGAAGAATTAACCGAAGTCCTCACCGTACTTGACTTTCCCCTTCCCACCGCCACAGAAATCAAAGACGAAATAGAACGCCTCTTAGGAGCCACGAGACAACCCCTATCTGATACCCTGGTAGATGAATTAGTCCGATCCGCCCAAGGACTATCCTTAGAGAGAATCCGCCGTGTTTTGACCCGTTGTATCGCCAGTCATGGACGGATTGAACCGGAAGACGTAGAACTGATTTTAGAAGAAAAACGTCAATCCATTCGTCAAACCCAAATTTTAGACTTTTATCCCGCCACCGAACAAATCTCCGATATTGGGGGGTTAGACAACCTCAAAGACTGGTTATTGCGGCGGGGTGGGGCTTTTAGCGAAAAAGCAAGGTCTTACGGCTTACCCCACCCTCGCGGACTGTTATTGGTGGGTATTCAAGGCACCGGAAAATCCCTTACCGCTAAAGCTATCTCGCACCATTGGCACTTACCCCTACTACGCCTAGACGTAGGGCGACTGTTTGGGGGGTTAGTGGGAGAGTCCGAGTCCCGCACCCGTCAGATGACCAGTTTAGCAGAAGCGTTAGCCCCTTGTGTATTATGGATCGATGAGATTGATAAAGCCTTCGCCGGGGTGGAAGGAAAAGGGGACGGAGGCACCACTAGCCGGGTGTTTGGAACCTTTATCACTTGGTTAGCAGAAAAAAAATCCCCCGTGTTTGTGGTGGCCACTGCCAACAATATCAAAGCCTTACCCCCAGAAATGTTACGCAAGGGCCGCTTTGACGAAATTTTCTTTGTAGGTTTACCCAGTCAAGGGGAACGAGAATCGATTTTTAACGTCCATTTATCTAGACTGCGACCCCATAATCTGAAGGCTTACGACATCAAGCGACTCGCTTATGAAACCCCAGATTTTTCGGGGGCAGAAATTGAACAAACCTTAATCGAGGCTATGCACATTGGGTTTAGTCAAAATCGTGACTTTACCACCGATGATATCCTACAAGCAGCAAGTCAAATTATCCCCTTGGCCCGAACGGCCCAAGAAGAAATTGAGTTTTTGCAACAGTGGGCTGCAGCCGGAAAAGCCCGGTTAGCCTCTCGTCAAAGTAGTTTAAATTCTTTAACTTCCTAAGAAATGAATGACCTTTGAACAGTGGCTAAATGAGGAGAATTAACGTTACTATGCAACCTTAGATTATCTCGTATCCTGTTATCATTATGAATCGTTTATCTGGCGTTTTTCAATTTTTATTAGGATTTTTCCTCGGCATTTTCTTATTAGTGGGGGGAACCGCTTCTCTTGCCTATGTGGTCTTTTCTCGCATGAATGCTAACCCCGAAAAGCCTACCTTTGCTGAAGAAAAAGCCCCGGAAACCACCGCTAAAGCTGAAAGTCAACCGGTTGCTAAGCAACAAACCAAAACCCAACCAGTGGAAGAAGTGGTGGCCACAGAACCGGTGATTGAAGAAGAAGAAACCGACGAAGACCTTCCCGATGGAGCTTATCGGGCCAAAGTTACTTGGTCAACCGGTTTGAGTCTGCGATCGCAACCTGACTCAGAGGCGGACAGAATTGGCGGTGTTGAGTACAATTCTGAACTGATTGTACTACAAACCAGTGCCGATGGGGATTGGCAACAAGTTCGTCTCCCAGGTAGTCAAAGCGAGGGTTGGGTTAAGGCCGGTAATGTGGCGAAAGTGGAACAATAAGTTAACGGGGAGTGTGGGGGTGATAAGGTGACGGGGGGAATATATATCAATGATTTGTCCTAGTCTCCCTGCTCCCCCGCTCCCAGTCTCCCTCTGCCCCCTCTGCCCCCTCTCTTTCCCAGTCTCCTATTAATTAAGTAACTGGTCTATTTCTGAATAACGAGACGTATTCCCTTGTTGTCTCAATAATGCCTTCGCTTTTTTCAAATCAGCGATGGCCTCGGTTCGATTTCCTAATTTTAAATGAACTTTCGCTCTTTCGATATAAAGATCAGGAATAGTTGAATTCAAGGTTAACGCTTGAGTAAAGTCTGCTATGGCTGCTTGATAATTATTGATTTTAGTATAAGCAATGCCCCGATTATAATAAGCTTCGACTTCATGGGGATTAAACTGTAAAATTTCCGTAAAAAGAGCGATCGCCCCTTGATAATCTCCTTGAATTCCTTTCTCCATCCCTTGAATTAATAAGTCATTTAGATGAGGATCAGAAATATAAGTTTGAGCAATTCTTTGGGAATTTACCATTAAACTATCATTAAGAGACTGACTCAAAACCAGATGAGGAGAAGCAATCAAGATTAAAAATAAGAGATAAATTTTTGACAATAAATGCACGGGTTATTCCTGAATTATCAATGGCTCAACTATTGTTACAGTATTTATAATAAACAAAGTACGATCAGATTCCCATTAAACAAAACTTTTAACCTTATTTATGACTGACATCTCATTGATAAAACGATTGCGCTGGTTAGGTTTAATTGTCATAACCACCTTACTCGTCTTGATTTTTCGTTTACCGGCGGTTGCTCAAACCCCACAACACTACACTGACTTAGAATTTCCCCCATTACCCGATATTTCCCTTCCCGAATATGAACGCTACGAACTCAACAACGGGATGGTTATCTATTTAATGGAAGACCATCAATTACCCTTAGTCAAAGGCAATGCGTTAATCAAAACCGGAGCGCGACTTGAACCCTCTGAAAAAGTTGGCCTCGCTTCAATGACAGGAACCCTGATGCGTTTAGGGGGAACCCAACAACATTCTGCCAATGATATTAACGAACGTCTCGAACAACGGGCCGCTAGGGTAGAAGTGAGTATGGGAACCAGTTCAGGCAGCGCGGGGTTTAATACCCTCACCGAAGACTTAGAAACGGTTTTCAGCCTCTTCAGTGAAATTTTACAAGAACCGGCTTTCGCCCCCCAACCCTTAACCTTAATCAAAACCCAAAAACAGGGTCAAATTGCCCGTCGTAACGATGATCCAGGGGATATTGCCAGTCGGGAATTGCGGAAACTTATCTATGGGGACGATAGCCCCTATGGTCGCATCACCGAGTATGCAACCATTGATAATATTACCCGTGATGATATTGTTGCCTTTTATGAAAAATACGTACAACCTGACAACATCATTTTAGGGGTTGTGGGGGATTTTGACCCGAAAGCCATGAAATCGTTGATCGATAATACGTTGGGAAAGTGGCAACCAGAGACCCTAGACCCAGAGCTAAACATCCCCTCAGCGACACAAAAACAAAGCCAGGGGGTCTTTTTCGTCAATCAACCCCAATTGAACCAAAGTAACGTGCTATTGGGGCATTTAGGGGGTAAATTTAACAGTCCTGATTATCCCGCTTTGGCAGTGGTTAATGGTTTATTAAATGGGTTTGGGGGTCGTTTGTACAATAATTTGCGATCGCGTCAAGGGTTGGCTTACAGTGTTTATGGTTATTGGAGTGCCGGTTATGATTATCCTGGGATGTTCATTGCAGGAGGACAAACAGCATCGCAAACGACGGTACAGTTTATTTCCTCTATACTCGAAGAAATTAAACGGATACAAACAACGTCTATTGCATCGAATGAATTAGACTATGCCAAAGAGTCCATTCTCAACTCTTTTGTCTTTAAATTTGAGAACCCTGGCCAAACTTTATCCCGTCTCATGACTTATGAATATTATGGGTATCCTCAAGACTTTATTTTTGACTATCAAAAAGGGGTGAAAGCGACGACCATTGAAGAGGTACAACGGGTGGCTCAAGACTATCTTAAACCAGAAAATATCGTCACTTTAGTCGTGGGGAATGAACAAGAAATCAATCCCCCTTTATCTCAGTTAGGACAAACGGTTCAATCCCTTGATGTAACCATTCCTGGAGAGGCGAAAAGTTAAATCGAAAAGGTGGTATTACTTAAAATGGGTGTACCACCTGTTTAATCTAAGTTGCACAAATTGTTTTTCAGCAGTTATATTAAGGTCTAAATTCAACTAATTTAACTAAATATAACTTAACAAAGTAACCTAGATGGCTTTAAACGTAAGCAATTTGATTTCTACCCTAGAAGACGATATTTTTAATCGTGAACAATTAGAACAAACCACCTTTATCGGAATCGATTTTGGGACATCAACCACTGTGGTTAGTTACACAATTTTTTCTCCTGATACTAAAAAACTAACCACGGAAACCATTCCTATTCATCTTTTATTAGTTATTTAGAAGAAGTTGCCTTAGACAATCTTAAACTAACAAAAAATCATAACATTAATGTTATTCTAGGTCAACTACAATTAAGCCTTGAGAAACCCTACATAACTTGTAAACAAATGGCTGAAATAAAAGAAGGTCAAAAAATTATTCAAATTCCTATTTGCGTAGGTAGCGAACAAAAAATATTAACAATTATCGAAATTCAAGCACCAAACGAAAGAGGATTTTCTCAAGGTACTCCTGTTTCTTTGATCTGTGAATTAACTGAAGATAAATTATTAAAAGTAGAGACAATAGTTAATTCACAATCGATTAAATCAACCATGATTAATCCCTTTTCTAATCGAGAAATAACCTTGGAAGAGCGGGAATTATATGAAACAGAAAAAGAAGTTAACAATGAAACAGCTTTTTACTTGCAATAAATTTAAAAAGAAACATGAAAATGATGACTTTCAATATGATCTAATTTTTGTTGATGAAGTTCAAGATTTAAAAACAGATACCATTGAAATTTTAAAGAGAAAAGCAAAAAGGTTAATTGTAGCGGGAGATGAAGAGCAATCTATTTATCCTGATACTGTCAAACCTGAAAAAATAACAGAGATAACAAAAAGTTCACCTTATTCGCTAACCTTTTTATACCGATTAACCCCTAGAATTATTAAAATTGCCCAAATTATTTGTCCTGAAAAACGCTTAAATGAAGCTAAACAAACAAGGATGCCTAATGTTCAGGTTATATTAGGTAAAGCTCGAACAAAGGAGGAAGAAGTCAGATATGTTTGGGAACAAGCTTATGAATTTGCAAGACCAGGTAGACCTGTAGGAATTCTTTTTCCTGAACATAAGATGATTGTCGAATTTGCCAAAACTATTCTGAGAGTAAATAATTGCAAAGTCTGGCAAGAAAAAACCAATAAATGGGGGAATCCTGATTACGGTTCTTTGAATCGCCATATTTATCTGAAAATAAGTTATGTTTACGGTATTTAGGCAATAATCATGAGGGAGGACGTTTAAAAGATTCTGCCACTGAACCACTGGTTTATTTAGTGACATATCATAGCTCGAAAGGATTAGATTTTGAGACGGTATTTTTACCACAATTGAACAGGGATTTTCCCTTAAATAATACTGTGTATCACAGAACTTTATTTTATGTTGGTTTTACTCGCTCGCGATTGAACTTATTCATGACTTATACAGGAATCCCCCACCCGTATCTAGAAAAAATAAATCAAAAAGATAGAAGTTTATTGAGAAAAACTAATATTGTTCTTTCCGAAAAGAATAGTAACCAAGAAGTAGATAATGATGAAATTATTTTCTAGCATACGAAGTTAGAGATTGTAATGGTTAAAACTAAAAAAGAAAAAGAAAAAGGAAGATTACAAGAGGAATTCATTTGGACAATTGTTTACTATAATGAGTTTTTGTATTGGTATTCTCACGGAACCAAATACATTAAAAAAAACTCATGTTTTGTTGATAAAGATAGTCAAAAAAGCGGAATATCTTCTGATGTCAAAAACTTTTTGAAGGAAAACGTGATTTATTATAGTTACGACGAAGATTATGAAGTTGTTATCGTTTTAGCTAAATATAAACCCGAAGAATCCCTAGCAGGGATAGATTACTATCAATTTACCAGTTTGATAATTGAGAAAATATATCCCATTAGCCAAAGGGGTAAACAATTTTTAGAAGCAGGAAGAATTCCTCAGTTTATTACTTTATGTGATCCTATACTAGAAGTAGAAAAGACTGTTACTCAACTAGAAGCAAAACATCACAATCAAGAAGCATTGATGGCAGCCAGAAATTTATCTGAAATGGCTGCTAATCGGATTCTGGAAATAAGATCAGAGGAAGACAATAACAGGAAAGAAGACATAAAACAAGCAATTATTTCTCTGAATCAACAAAAAGAAGTTCCCATAGAAAATGGTACTTTTTGTGAAAATTTGTTTTGTTATGTTCGTCGTCGTCCGAAAATACCTGATTCTGATTTTGGATATTTTTATGATCTTGGTCTTATATTGAGAACACTACAGCAAATCCTTAATCAAATGTTAGATAATGGTGAGGAAAATAATAATTACCGAATCCCTAGGATTTTTATTTTTTATCCTCATCTATTAGACGATTTTGTTACTTATCGTGATGTGATAAAACATTTAAGTAAACTAAATAATGAATATGATAAGCGACTTAATGATTATCGAAACCAATTGAATAAATACAAGCAAAAAGCAAAGAAAGCTACAAATTCTTTGCACCAAGAACAAAGTTTGTGGCACATAATAGATTCACAAGAAATAGATATTAATAGTTTACAGTATTTAATTCCTGAGCAATATTCTGTTATATCTTGTTTAGTGTTTCTCAAGTTAAAAGCAGAACTATATGATAGCTTAGGCTATTCACCTAAACCATTAAAGGAAAGCAGTTTTAATGATTTGATAACTCACCTCAAACACGAGCATAAATCTGAATTACTAACAGGTTTGTGGCTGATCGGAGCTTATTGTGGTTATCAACATTTCGCCGATGAGTTTTACCGAGAACTTCAAAACCCATTTTAGTTATTTTGAGTTAAAACGGATGATTTTCCCTGCAACACAGTTTCTTAGACTGGTTCAAAACTTAGACATTGGGATATTATCCATAAACTTTTTGATAATAGTCTTGGTATTCTTTTGATAGTAAAGGTTGCCACCACTCTTGATGATTGAGATACCATTGAATGGTTTTTCTTAAACCATTTTCTACGGTTTCTTGTGGGGTCCAACCTAATTCTGTTTTAATTTTTGTGGCATCAATAGCATAACGGCGATCGTGTCCCGGACGATCTTTTACAAAGGTAATTAATTCTTTTGCTGGTTTAACGGGTAACTCTGGGGCTAACTCATCCATTAAGTTGCATAAAAGGGTTACTAAGTCAATATTTTTAACTTCGTTATTACCGCCAATGTTATAAGTTTCCCCTGGCTTTCCTTTATTAATCACTGTCTCTAATGCTGAACAATGATCCCCCACATATAACCAATCTCTGATATTTTGTCCATCACCATAAACCGGTAAAGGTTTACCTAATAAAATGTTAATACACATCAAGGGGATTAATTTTTCAGGAAAGTGATAGGGTCCATAATTATTAGAACAATTGGTGATAATTGTAGGGACATTATAGGTATGAAAATAAGCCCTGGCTAAGTGATCACTCCCTGCTTTTGAGGCAGAATAAGGACTGTTTGGCGCATAGGGTGTGGTTTCGGTAAAGGCGGGGTCATCGGCTTCTAAACTACCATAAACCTCATCGGTAGAAACGTGAAGAAAACGATAATGTTCTGGCTTGCTTTGCTCGTTCCAATAGTGGCGAAAACTCTCTAATAAGGTAAAAGTTCCAATGACATTGGTTTGAACAAAAGCATCAGGGCCAAGAATGGAACGATCAACATGAGATTCAGCCGCAAAGTGGGCTAATGTAGTGATTTTTTCTTCTTTTAAAAGGTTATCAATTAACGGGCGATCGCAAATATCCCCTTGAACAAATTTAAACTGTCTTCTCTCTTCTAAACCCGCTAAATTTTGACGGTTTCCAGCATAGGTTAACGCATCTAAAACAATCACTTGATCATCGGGGTAATTCTGACACCAATGATGGACAAAATTAGAGCCAATAAAACCGGCACCGCCGGTGATTAAAACAGTTTTTTTTTCTTTAGATAATGACATAAGCTACTAAGTTAATTACCAAATCTTATCCGTTTGTAACTTGAATCCTGGCAAAATAGGATCACCACTAACAGTTGTCGGATTCTCTAAACATTTTACTGCTGTTTGGGGACGATAAATATAAACTCGGCGATTTTTGCGATCGATCAACCAGCCTAATTTTACTCCATTATCGATATATTCTTGCAGTTTATCCTGAATGGATTGCAGTTGATCGCTAGGGGAGCGTATTTCCACAACAAAATCAGGACAAACCTGCGCAAATTTAATTTTCTAGTCCTCTGTGAGAGAATTCCATTTTTCCAACGTCATCCAAGCTGCATCAGGAGAACGATCTGCCCCATTGGGTAGTTGGAACAAAATCGTTGAGCGCAGTCCCCATCTAAAATCTATCTGATTTAGATGGGGTTAGCGAAACGCAGTAATTACGATATAATGATAGTATATGGTACGGTAAAAGGTAAAACCTGGAGACACGACCTAATGCACCAAGAAAACTTAAGATTATAGGGTTCCAACAGAGAACTAATTGTTACTAGAACGCATCTGTTGGGTAAAAATCTTAATGCGTAAAGAGATTTTTTCTCTTAACTCCCTTACAGAAATGATAGGGAGGAATACTATGGCAAAAGTTCCTAGTATTCACCGAGAACGGCGGCTCTTCGTGGTAACAGCAGGGGAGAATCCCCAACTATAATTTTATTTAGTTGGGGTTCCGTTCAATTG
>JASJBX010000165.1 GCA_030066295.1 Crocosphaera sp. | reverse complement strand
ATTGTCTCCACTGTAGAATAATAAATCAATTAATAATTTAAAAGCTAATTTAACTTTTTGGTCGGGAGACAATGGTAAGGGATCGGTCTTTTTTGAATAAAAGTCCTTAAAATTTTCTAAATAGTTGCCCAATAGAGTCGTTTGAGCGGGATCTTTATTTTGTGCTGTCATTTGTTCTAGGAGGGTGACAGCGCGACGAATCAACTCTTGATGTTGTTGGTTAATGTAACAAACAATCAGAATCAGCGATCGCAGTTGCTCAACGTTCAAGGGATGGATAGGTTGCTCTCGGGTTGTTTTGTCTCCCTTGGACCACAGTTGGACGTTTTCGATTAAAGTTGTATTGATGTCTAGATCAAGGGCTGCTTGTAGAAGCATATCTGCATCTAGGGAAATTAAACACTCACTGGCCAACAATACCAAATCGAGATGGGTTTGCATCTGAGCAAGTTGTTGTGGGGTGGGTGGGTTAGTTAGGGGGGTATCTCCCCAAGTAGGAACTGACTGAGACATCTTAAACCACTGTGGACAGACAATAATCGGTTTCGTCCTTAATATAGCAATCTTTTCAATGTATTAATAATGAGGAGTCTCTTATGAGTTTAGAAGCGAGTGCTGCTGATGTAGCCATTAAACAAAATTTAGAACAATTTTTAGTGGTGTTATCGGTTTCTTTAAGCGTGGCCACTGTGTCCCGTATTTTTTCCTGGTTTCGACAAATTCCTTACACCCTTTTATTGGTTATTGTCGGCTTAGGATTAGCCTTTGTTGATGTTCGGTTGGTTAATCTTTCTCCTGAGTTGATTTTAGAGATTTTCTTACCTCCTTTACTGTTTGAAGCTGCCTGGAATATTCGTTGGCGAGAGTTAAAAGAAAATTGGATTCCTGTGGTGTTATTTGCCGTTATTGGGGTCATTATTTCGGTGGTGGGGATCGCTTTAGCATTGAGTCAATTAACGGATTTGGCTTTACCCATTGCTTTGTTGGTGGGAGCAAGTTTATCGGCCACCGATCCGGTTTCTGTGGTGGCTTTATTTCGAGAATTAGGGGCTAGTAAAAAGTTAACGGTATTGATGGAGGGAGAAAGTTTATTTAACGATGGGGTCGCGGTTGTTGCTTTTTTATTATTAGTAGGAATACCGTTAGGAACGGAAGTGTTTTCGGTGACGGATACAGTGGTTAGTTTTGCTAAGTTTGTTGGGGTTGGGGTTGGTTTAGGCTGTTTAGTTGGGTTTGGTATTTCCTATTTAACGCAACGGTTTGATCTGCCTTTGGTTGAACAATCTTTAACCTTAGTTTCTGCTTATGGAACCTATTTGATTACTGAAGAATTAGGGGGATCTGGGGTTATTTCTGTGGTAACAGTGGGAATTATTTTAGGTAACTTTGGTTCCCGTATTGGCATGAATCCTCGGACGAGATTATTAGTATCTGAGTTTTGGGATTTTCTGGCATTTTTTGTGAATTCTATTGTCTTTTTATTAATTGGTGATCAAATCGAGTTTAGTAGTTTGAGTGATAATTTAGATATTATTGCCATTGCTATTATTGCTGTTTTGGCTACTCGTTTTATTAGCATTTATGGACTGGCAAAGTTTAGTAATGTTTTCACCAAAGTTGATATCAGTTTACCGGAACAAACGGTGCTTTGGTGGGGCGGTTTAAGGGGATCTGTTTCTATTGCCTTAGCCTTAAGTGTTCCTGTTTCTTTGAGTGGACGACAAGATATTATTGATACCGTGTTTGGTGTGGTCCTATTTACCCTCTTAATTCAAGGCTTAAGTACACAATGGGTTCTCAAAAAATTAAACTTAGTCGGCGATCAACCCTTACGTCAAGAATATTCAGAATTATTAGCTCGAAAAATTGCTTTAGGGCGAGTGGTTGACTATTTTAAAACCTTAGATGAATCTCCCCGTATTGATTCAGAATTTTATCGCTACGAAAAGGAATTAGTCACAGGACAATTAAAGTCCATAGAGGAAAAAATTGCTAAATTGCAAACCCAATATCCACAACTAAAATCTATTGCGACCCAACTACTTAAGGACACATTATTAGATATTGAAGCCGATACCTATGCCGAATTAATTCGCAGTGGTAAACTAGGCAAAAATCTCTCTCCTTTGATTTTAGATATCTTAGGAGAAGGGGGTGAAACGTGAACGGTTCTGCAAAATCTTGTGTAACTCCACAACTTGACCAATAATAGCGATCGCTGGTGCCTCAAAATTAACTGCTTCGACTTGTCCTATAATCGTTTCTAAAGTCCCCCTTAACTGTTCTTGTTCCGGTCGCGTTCCCCAACGGACCAAAGCAATGGGGGTGTCAGGGGTTAACCCTCCTTGCTGCAATTGTGGGATAATCTGACTGAGGTTATGGACTCCCATATAGATAACAATAGTTTGGGACCCTTGGGCGATCGCACTCCAATTAATCTGGGGCCGATATTTTCCCACAGCTTCGTGACCCGTCACAAAGGTAACCGAGGAACTATACCCCCGATGGGTGACGGGAATACCCGCATAAGCAGGGGCCGCAATCCCCGAAGTAATTCCTGGAATCACTTCAACGGGAATACCGGCCTTCACCAAGTCTTCCATTTCCTCCCCTCCCCGGCCAAACACAAAGGGATCTCCCCCTTTCAGACGAACCACCACCGGATATTGTCTTGCTTTCTCGATTAAAAGTTGAGTGGTTTCTGCTTGCAACTTGGAGTGACGACCCCGACGTTTTCCAGCATCGATTTTAAGGGCTTGTTCACCGATCATATCCAGGATCGGAGGGCTTACCAGCGCGTCATAAACGACGACATCAGCGTGTTCGAGCAAAGTTTTGCCTTTTAAGGTCATTAACCCTGGATCACCGGGGCCTGCGCCCACTAAATAGACTTTGCCTAAACAAGTTTCGCCGATAGTTTGCCTCATTTGGTTATTTCCTCTACCATCAATTGAGCGAGTTCTGGGGTTGCGCCGAAGGGTTGTCCTAAGTTAAGTTCAACGTGGGGTAAACTATGCTGTAATTGTTGAACCTGTTGATCAATAACTGTGGTAATGCCGCCTGTAAAGAGAAAATAAGGCACAATGGTAATGCGTTGTTCACCCTGGTTCACTAAAGCGTTCACTTGCTCTGATAAACTGGGTTTGATACTCCAATAAGCCACGTTAGCCTTTAATCGAGAAGCGATCGCTTCAACGGAACGGTTTCCCCCTTGACGACGACTGCCATGAGCGATAATCATTCTAGCGTCTTGGCCATGAATTGAGAACTGACGATCAATAATCTTAATTAACCCTTTATAACTTCCTAAATAGGGACACAATTCTATGTGCATTTTATCGCCTATTTTTTTTTTGGCTATGGCGACTTGCTGAGGGATATCTTCCTTAACATGAACCCCTGGTAAGAGAAATAAAGGAACAATTTTCAGACGATTAATGCCTATTATGTCTAGTTTAGTAGCCAATTGTTGAATTTTTTCACTTAAAGAAATATCAGATAATTCTAACGTGGCTGTTTCTACCATGGTTACGGGAGATAATACCGTACAATGGCTTGGTTTAGTGGGTTGATTGGCTGTGTTAGTCTCAAGTTGTAGTTGTTCTTCTACTAGATAGGATAATCTTTCTAAAGCAATTTGTGGCCGTGGATCACGACTTCCATGAGAAACCAAAAGATAAGCTGATGTTAAAGTCAAAGTATATATTCAATCAATTCTGTGTCTTTTTATGATACGGCAATTTTTTAACCGTCATCCTCAAGTGGTCATTTTGCCCAAGAAAAAGCTAAGCTAACTATATTAAGGCTATGTTGATGGTTCAGGGTTCAGAGTTCGGAGTTTAGGTTTTATTTATTGATAATTGAATTATGATGGTTCCAGAATTAGCGATCGCCACTTCTAACCTAACCAAGCAATTTGAACGCCATATTGCGGTTAATAAGCTAGAATTAGAGGTGCAAGCGGGGGAAGTGTATGGATTAATTGGTCCCAATGGTGCCGGCAAAACCACCTTGATCCGAATGTTAGCTGCGGTTGAAGAACCCACCGCAGGAGAAATTCGTATTTATGGCGATCGCTTATCAAGGGATAATAGTCATCCCCGTCTGAAGCAAAAGTTGGGCTATCTTCCCGATGATTTTCCCTTATATGAAGACCTCAATGTTTGGGATTATTTAGATTATTTTGCTAGACTATATCACTTAAAATTACCCCATCGTCGTCGTCGGATTCAAGAAGTCTTAGAATTAGTTCAATTAACCAGCAAACAAGACAGTAACATCAAAACCCTTTCACGGGGAATGAAACAACGATTAAGTTTAGCCAGGACAATTTTACACGATCCCCTTCTCTTACTATTAGATGAACCAGTTTCAGGATTAGATCCCATTGCCAGAATGCAGTTTAGAGAAGTCATAAAAATCCTGCAAAGTGTTGGTATGACGGTTCTCATTTCTTCCCATGTTTTGAGCGATTTGGCGGAATTATGTACCTCGGTGGGTATTATGGAACTGGGATATTTAGTAGAAAGTACCTCATTAAAAGAACTGTACGAACGATTATCCCATCAACAAATTATCATTAAAACTTTAGGAGATTTAGAAGCATTAAAACAAGCATTAAAAGGTTTCCCCCAAGTAGAAGAATGGGAAATTATTTCTCACAAAAATAGTTTACGAGTCAACTTTTCAGGAGGAGATGAAGAAAGTGCCAAATTACTCAAACATCTCATTCAGCAAGAAATTCCCATCGCTGAATTTCATTGTACCCAAGAAGATTTAGAATCTATTTTTCTTAATTTAGGTCATCAACAAGTTTCCTGATTAATGTCACCAAATCACCCACAACTGTAGGAGAAAAAAGTAAATGCTTTTGACTTATATCGATAAAATTGGAGACTGGAACCCCCAATTAATAAGGGAGTTGAAAGGGCGGTTTAAAATCCGAAATCTCTCCATTGCTGGTATTATTGCCATTAGTATTCAAGGTTTATTACTAATCGCTTTTAGTGGACAACTTCCCATCGATTATGATGCCATAGATGCCCCGCCATTCCAATATAGCCGTTATTGTACTGCGACACCTCCCGATAAGTCTTACGCCCCCTATAAACAACTACAATGTATTCAAGATTTATTGGGGAATTGGGTGATTAATTGGCAACTGTGGTGGTTAGATATTTTTAAAGTTCTCAGCGTTATTGGGTTATTTATTTTATTAGTTGCCGGGACATTTTTACTGATTGCTGATCTCTCAAAAGAAGAAAACAAAGGCACATTAAATTTTATTCGTTTAAGTCCCCATTCTTCTCAAAATATTTTATTAGGAAAAATCCTAGGCGTTCCTTCTATTATTTACTTTTTATCTGCCGTTTTATGTCCCCTACATTTAATCGCTGCATGGCAAGCAAATATTTCTCCTAGTTTAATTATTGCTTATTATGGAGTTATTATAGTTAGTTGTGCATTTTTTTATAGTCTTTCTTTACTCTTTGGTTTAGTCAGTTCAAGGTTGGGAGGATTTCAAGCTTTTCTGGGAAGTGGACTAATTTTGATGTTTCTTTTTCTAACAACAAGTGTTGTTTTATCGTCCCATGAGTTTATTTCTCATACTCCTCTAGATTGGCTAACTTTATTTTACCCAGGAACCAGTTTAGCTTACCTAGTCGAGTCCACTTATATTCCTGTTAAAACCGCCGAAATCGATTACGAAAGTTTACATCAATTTGCTTGGTACAGTAAGCAATTTTGGCAAAATTCTTTTTTAGGAATTAGTTTCATTGTTACTAATTATTTAGTTTGGATTTATTGGATTTCTCAAGCATTAAATCGTCGTTTTCGCAATCCTAATGCAACGTGGATTAGTAAACTCAATAGTTACGGAATTTCAGCCAGTTTTATTATTATTACCACAGGATTTATCTTTCAATCAGGACGAAGAGGAAGGTTTGAATATCACATTTTTGATAA
Organism: Crocosphaera sp.; assembly: GCA_030066295.1. Classification (GTDB taxonomy): domain Bacteria; phylum Cyanobacteriota; class Cyanobacteriia; order Cyanobacteriales; family Microcystaceae; genus Crocosphaera. Next base: position 7,029 of record JASJBX010000165.1, on the reverse strand, counting down.
TCTGATTGTCTTACAAATATTCATTATTACCTTTACTTGTTTATTAATGGTAGCCTTAAGTCCTCATCGCCAAACCTTATATGATTGGGCAAGATATCGTCACCAAAACCCTGAAAATCCCCGTTCTCTGCTGCGAGATTTAATTTTAGGGGAAAAAAGCCCTTCACCCCTAGTAATCGCTCTAAATTTAGCCCTTATGTTCGCCTATCTTATCCCCACAACCTTGATAGCACCCCTCAAGCATCCGTTTAGCATTTTATTGGGATTATTTATTAGTCTGAATATCTTATTAATCTATGCAATGGTAGGTCAACGGATTCTCTTATGGAAACTGCCAAAACCGGCTTTAATTGCTGCTGGGGTGATTGCCGTTTTAATGGTTGTCCCTCCTTTTATGTTGACCATCTTAGAACTGACTCCCCATGAAGCAGTCACCCCTTGGTTATTCACGATTGTTAGTCTGGCTGCGTTTAATCGTCATTTAGATACCCTAACCATGATGTCAGTTCTCTTTCCTCTTTTGAGTCAATGGGGACTTATCGCCTTAGGTAGCTATGAAATGAGCAAATGTTTACAAAAAGCAGGGGCATCAGAAACTAAATTGTTGTTCAAAAGAACATAATTATCCGTCCTCAAAATCTTCCCTCCTGCCTTCTACCTTACTACTTTTAAGGGGATGGAGGCGGGTTGTCAGGGGACGTATTGCCCGACGGTGTGGTTTCTGTTGTCGGGGCCGATAAATCTGGTTCAGGTTCTTTGACTTCAGGGGCAGGAATAAAGAACAGAGCGAATGCTGCCACCACTAAACTGGCAATTCCCAATGTAGCAGGAACCGCTCGTTGTGCCAAGGGTTCATCAGCAGGACGATAGCGACGGGATAGGGGTTTTAACTGTAAGGTGAAATCAGGTAAGGTACGACTATCTGAAAAAAATTGGTCAATGGCTTCCACTAAATCAAATAATTGTACTGTGGTTAAGGTGAGTTCTATGGGGTTGTCTGTTTGGGTGGAAGGATACCAAGTTAAACGATGAAGATGTTGATTGGATACTGTCTCAAGATGAATTTTGTCCTCTTCGGCCTGACTTTGCACAGGATGAGGAATTCCACTGAGATATCCTTGGGCATATTCACTGACCGTTTTCACTAAATTTTCTAGAAAACTAGAACCCCCTTGGAGTGTTTCGGTAATTCCGATAAACTTGCATTCTGCATTCGTTACAATGGATAGTACCGAACTCGGATCATTGCTATCCGTGGGGGACATACCACTACTCAACCCTTCCAAAATTAAAGTACAATTGGGCAAACTATACTGACGTCTCATTTCACGCCACCTCCCCATCAAATAAACTAATCCAAAACCGTTGCATCCCAGCAGTACCCGTACAAAATAATAACTGTTTGAGCAAAAATAAAGCCAGATCATTTAATTGCTCTTCTGAACTCAAATAAACCGACACTTTAGCCCGACGAGGGTTCATCCGACTGCGAAAATGAGCGCGAAATTGATCTAAATATTCAGCCAAGAGAAAATGACAGGTAACTGGTAACCCTTTTTGGTGCATTTGTTGTTCTGCCAGCAATAATTGGCGAATTTGTACCGTTAAAGGTTTGACGCGATAATTGGCAATGATGACCAAGGCTTTTGCTTGTTCTATGGTGAGGGTATCACGAGCATAAGCTCGTCGCCAAGGATTGGTAGAACGGAGTCGCCACAGTGCAATCCGATTTTTAATAATTGTCTGAAGATCGAAATGTTGAACAGTCGCTAACATCTGCTCCGACGCACCTAGTTCCAACGCTTCAAGCGCAAGGAGTAAAAGGTCGATGTGCTGTTGAATGCGGCCAGCACACCGTTGTCCAGAAATACTGAAATCTGGCAAAACGTCTAAAATAATGGGTTTTGACTCAACAGAAGAATTAGAATCGGCCATTGTGCTTAAAGAAGAACCTACCTTACCATCGCATCAGAGATCATATCTCAAATTCAGGAAAATTGTGAAAGTCGATCGCTTTAACTTTGAGATAATCTTTGCACCGATTCTCCCCCCAATAACCCATGAGCCTCCACTAAACAATCAGGAATTTGATCTCGGTGAGGACTTTGGACTAAACAGTTAGATAAATCTAATTCCCTCACATTTTCCGCGTTTTTGCCAGGAAACCAGTGACCACCATTTCCTAATAGATTGTAACGCATTTTTCCGTATTCAATCATATCGTAAGCTAAGGCTAAATTTCTGAGCCATAAAATCGTTTTAATATTAATATTTCCTGGGGTTTCTTGATGATCGGGGAGTCCTTGCTCCCAGGTCTTAACCCAGTCTTCTCCTAAAATCTTAATGGCTTCTGCTTCTAATCTTGTCAAAATTGGCTCTAATATGGGTTGAGGATCATCTAATAACGAAAGGGTCTTTAAATGTTCATCAAAATCCGTGGGACGAGCGGCCCCTAAACTCAGGGTATGAACTTGTGGATGGGATAAACAAAAAAGATTATTAAAAACGATGGGACTTAACGGTTGACATAATTCCAGCAATTTCTTGGGGGGATCATAAAGTTTTCCTCCTTTATCAGAAGGACTAATAATAAACACCCCCATATCATGGTTTTGGGCTGCTTCTATGGCTGGCCAATTCCTTTGATTAATATAGTACCAATGGAGATTAACGTAATCAAAACAATCGGTTTCGATAGTCTTTTTAATAATATCAGTCGAGCCGTGGGTTGAAAATCCAATAAAGCGAATTTTGCCCTGTTCTTGTAATTTTCGGGCTTCGTCTAAACAGCCCCCCGGACGAATACAATTATCTAAAATTTCCTCCGTATTAATACCATGTAATCCAAACAGATCAACATAGTCCAGGTGTAAAAATTTTAAAGATTGATTAAATTGTTGACGAAATTCTTTGGGGTCTTGTTTGGGGGAAACTTTGGTTTGAATGATTAACTTTTCTCTGGGAAACTTCGGAAGGATTCGCCCTAGCTGCATTTCTGATGTTCCGTAGCCTCTAGCGGTTTCAATATGATTAATTCCCACCTCTAAAGACCGCTTAATGGTCGCCTCTAAATTGCGCTGATTTTCTTGCGGAATTTGCCAACCCGGAACATCTTTCCACTTATGTTGATAACGCATTCCTCCACAGGAAAAGACAGGCATTTCTAATTCTGTGCGACCAAATCTTCGATAGAGCATAACAATAATTCAATGATAATTAAATGAGTAATGATTAATAATTTTAAGCTTGGCTGGCTTGGCTAACAATCTCGAGAATGCGTTGTTGATAGTCATCTTTAAACAGAGAATCTACGCAAACTTGAGCCACCTTTTGTCTGGGAATACTCCCTTCAAACAGGGTATCTGCGGATGACATCAAAATTGGATCTGAGTTATCCTCGTTCTTGAGGCCACCAGGACGGACAATAGTGTATTTTAAACCACTATTTTCTAAATAAGTTTCTGCTTGTTTTTTCCAGTACAAAACTAACCAAAACAGATTGAGCGGATGAAAAAATCGGGAGACACACAGGGAAGAAACGAATACAAACTGTTCTATTCCTTGCGCTTTAGCCACGTCGACTAAATTTTTTGTCCCTTGATAGTCCACCTGGTAAGGGCCGCTAGGATCAAGACTCGGTCTAGCCCCCGTTGCACAGAGTAACACCGTACATCCCGATATCCCTTGGGTTAAACTGTCCATCTCTAGGACATCACCCACCACTAACTCGGCCTCAGGGGGCAACATGGTCTTTGCTCTGTCTAAATCACGCACTAAAGCTCTGACGGGGATTTGACGATTGACCAATTCTTGAACAATCCGACGACCGGTTTCTCCAGTTCCACCTGCCACTAATGCTTTCATCGTCACACTCCTTTGACTTCATTTAAAATAGATACTGTAACATTTCTTTATTGTATGAAGTTTCGTAACTTTCGTAACCATCTAGGAATCTGACGACCTCACCCTCTCCCACAAACTCACTGTAAACTAACTTTCTAAGAAATCGTTATGCAATGTCAATGGCTCAATAATCATCCTAATCAAGTCTCAGATACGTCTCTCAGCCATCTTAAAGATAAGCAGGTTACACAAGCTCTAGAGGCGAATCCTGTTCATTTTAAGACCCAATTTGTCGGCTATATGGAGATGTACAGCGATGGTGATACGGTGGCCAATTATCTCAATGCTCATCAAGACTGGTTTTGTCGTTGTGCTGCCCCTATGAAAACGGAAGCGATGGGCAATAACGGTTATATTCTAACAGTGGGACGGTTTGGGTCTTTTGGGTATGAAGTGGAACCTAAACTTGCGGTTGTCTTAGAACCCCCTGTCCATGGGGTTTATGAAATGCACAGTGTCCCCATTCCCGATGAACCCTATTTAGGTTATGAGGTGGATTATCAAGCTTCTATGAATATTAAAGAAATTCCCAGTCATTTAGGGGGGCCAGGGTTAGCAAAAGCCTTTAAAAAACAGCATCAGACCGCAGTGCCGGAGATTATTACTAAAGTTGAATGGCATTTGGCCATGGATGTGGCGGTACAGTTTCCTAAATTTATTCATAAGCTACCCTTATCCATGATTCAGAAAACAGGCGATCGCCTTTTAACCCAAATTGTTCGCCAAATCTCTCCCCGTTTAACCTATAAAGTCCAGGAAGATTTCCACACCAGACAAGACTTACCCATTCCCCCAAAAACGAGCCGTCATCTTGAAAAAATTGAAGAAGTTGCTCTAGAACAAGCAGCGTAGTTTTAGAGCAAAAAAGTGGGAGTAAAAAAGCTCGACACTCCCCACAAATCAAGCAGGTTGAAATTTGAGATATAGTATTTACTGCGCTCATATATTGCACCCGCGAGGATCAATGGTTGAGATTTGATTTTGGCTGTACTGGTGCAAGGTGTCAGTTGTACGTTTGACTTTCTCAAATCTATTGCTTATGACTACTCAAAGAGAAAAAAATCAACAAATATTATTAAATTGGATTGAAAAAGAGGTTAATAGTCGTTTACAACAGTCCTTAAGTAATAGAATTAGTATTCTTTTGCGTAAAGAAGAAGACCCTTTATCGGTTCATCTTTTTGGCGAAATGGAATTAATATCTAATGTTGGTCAATCAGAAAAGGTACTGTCGAGGACAGAAATCTTTACCGTTTATCAGCGAGATGATATTAAGGGAAGATTATTGATTTTAGGGGAACCAGGATCAGGAAAGACAACCACTTTATTACAATTAGCAAAACAATTATTGGAGGTAGCTAAAAACGATATCAATCAACCCATCCCCATCTTATTTAATTTATCAACGTGGGTACATGATAGACAATCCATTCATAATTGGATTATCGACTGTTTGAAAGCACCTCCTTATAGTATCAAAAAAGAACTTATTCAGCAATGGTTAGAAGCGGGAATTATTTTACCATTACTAGATGGGTTAGATGAGGTAGCATCGGATAGACAAAAACTTTGTATTACCCAAATTAATGAATATTTAGTTAAAGGAAGGGCGCAACTTCCCCTAATCGTTTGTAGTCGTTCTAAGGTGTTTAAACAAAATAAAATACCATTGCTTTTAAATCGCTCAATTATTATAAAACCACTACGAGAAGAACAGATTAAAAACTATATTGAAAGAACAGAAGAAAAACAATTATGGAAAGAAATACAGAAAGATTCAGAATTGTTGGAATTATGTAAAGTCCCGTTCTTTCTTATTCTTGTTATTATCTGTTGTCAAAAAATAGATTTTAATAAATGGATTAATTTAGCCTCATTAGAGAAGAAGAAAGACTACTTATTTGAGACTTACATCACTCAAATGTTAGAGCGTCCTTATCCTCGACCTAAGTATAATGATATTGATACTAAAAATTGGCTAAAATGGTTAGCTGTTCAATTAAGGGAGGATAGTCAGACAGATTTTTTTATTGAGAATCTCCAACCCTATTGTTTAGAATCTAGGGGAGAGAAATTAATGTATGAAGTAATATTTGGGGTAATTAGAGGATCTATTTTTGGATTGACTGGCGGGTTCGCTTCAGCCCTAATTTTGAATTTAATGGCCGAACTGATTAACTTGTTAGCTTTTGGGTTTATTTTTGGGTTAATTATTGGACTAATTGTCGGGTTTATTCAAGGACTAGGTGTAGAGGAATGTAAAGACATTAAACCTGTTGCAAGGATAGAATTATCTTTTTGGAAAAATAAGTACAAACTGATAAAATCTCTTATCTGGGGGCTGTTGGGTGGACTTTTAGCGGGTCTTTTTCTAGGGCTGTTGGCTTCTGTAGCTAGGAGAAGACTTAGGGGAATGAGTTTAGCTGCTAGAGTATCTACAGGTCTAATATTCGGGCTATTGGTCGGGATGATTGCCATACTAAAAGAGACTCTCCCTAGAGCGCATATTGATCCGGCAATATCTACTAATCAAGGAATTAAATCATCCATTACCAACAATGTGAAATTTTCTTTTATAAGTTCAATTTCTATTTTAATCGTCATGGGAATAGTTCTTATTTGTAGTTATCAATTTCCAACTCTGATAACCTTTGATGGCTTAACCATTGGCAATGTGATTAAAGCCTCATGTATCCTAAGTATGGGTATGGTGTTAATTAGTATTTTCTTTGTTGAAGTATCAGCTATTCAACATTTCAATTTAAGGATTGTTCTTTTTCTCCTGGGATATACCCCTTGGAATTATGCAAAGTTTCTTGATTATGCTACTAACAGATTATTTTTGCAAAGAGTTGGAGGAGGATATCGTTTTATCCATAGGATGCTACAAGAACATTTTGTTAATCAGCATGGTTGACTCGGTTTGTCATTCATCCCCTACATCAAGGACAGGGGATGAATGACCATATTCGGTTAACTTTCCGGCGTTTCAGTAGCTTGAGCGTACTGTGTCGCCCGGATTAAATTATCCATGGCGTATTCTAAATGAAGGCCAGCATCCACAGCCACCCATCCTTGTTCGGTCAAGTGTCGCCATTCAAAATGAAGGTGTGGCCCAGTGGAATA
>JASJBX010000030.1 GCA_030066295.1 Crocosphaera sp. | reverse complement strand
CAGGGAAGATACACAAAAGCCGAACCTCTTTACCAACAAGCTTTAGCTATCAAAAAACAACAATTAGGGGAAAACCATCCCTCAACTGCTACCAGTCTCAACAATTTGGCTGGACTTTATGAGTCTCAGGGAAGATATACAGAAGCCGAACCCCTTCTCCAACAAGCTTTGGCTATTAACAAAGAACAACTAGGGGAAAATCATCCCGACACTGCCAGCAGTGTCAATAATTTGGCTGTACTTTACAAGTCTCAGGGAAGATATACAGAAGCCGAACCCCTTCTCCAACAAGCTTTAGCTATCAGAAAAGAACAATTAGGGGGAAATCATCCCGACACTGCCAACAGTCTCAACAATTTGGCTGTACTTTACGAGTCTCAAGGGAACATATCTCAAGCTTTTCATTATTTAACCCAAGCACTAGAAATTGAAGAATATAACCTCTCAGAAAACCTCAACACTGGTGATGAAAAACAAAAACGGGAGTATATGGAAACAGTTTCAGACACAACTAATACTGTCATTTCTCTCAATCTTCAATCGGCACCGAATAATCCCCAAGCAAGACAACTGGCACTGAAAACTATCTTGCAACGAAAAGGACGTATTTTAGATATTCTTGCTAATCGTTTACAAATTCTTAGACAACAAACTGATGACCCAGAAAGTCAACAATTATTAGCTCAATTAATTGACATCCGAACTCAACAGGCTAACCTGACTTTTACCCCAGTTGATAAGTTTCCTTCCCCTGACGTTTATGGTCAATTACTGGCTGATGTTCAACAAAAATCTCAACAACTAGAAGATAAAATTAGTCGTCATAGTGCTAAATTTCGTAACTTATCTCAACCCATTACTCTAGAAGCCATTCAACAACAAATTCCCTCTAATGCTGCGTTAGTTGAAATTGTGCGTTATCAACCTTTTAAGTCTCAAGCAACTGAAGATAATGAACGATGGGGAAATGCTCGTTATGCTGTTTATATTCTCTTTCCTAATGGGGAAATCAAAGCCAAAGATTTAGGAGAAGCACAACCCATTGATGAGGATGTAACTTACTTTCGTGATAACCTTCGAGATGGACAAAGTTCTATCCCACAAGTTAAATACTCTGCTCGTCAATTAGATGCTAAATTAATGGCACCCATTCGAGAATTATTAGGAGAAACTAAAACAATTTTACTCTCTCCTGATGCTGAACTCAATTCAATTCCGTTTGAAGCATTAGTTATGGAAAATGAGCAATACTTAGTGGAAGATTATAAAATAAGTTATCTTACCACTGGACGAGATTTATTACGTCTGAAAGACAAATTTTCCAGTCAACAACCCCCATTAATTATAGCTGACCCTATCTATAATCAAGAAAAAAAATCAGTGAATGTTGATGTTGGTTTAAATCGTTCTATTGACCTCTCAAAATTAATGACACTTTCTCCCCTTCCAGGGACAAAAGAAGAAGCAGACGCTTTAAGCACTATTTTCCCGCAATCAATTGTTTTAACCCAATCTCAAGCCACAGAAAACGCTGTTAAACAAGCGAAACGTCCCCAAATTCTTCATATCGCCACCCACGGATTTTTCTTAAATCGTTCTTTGCTTGATAGTAATAACAGTCAATCTTCTCAAAACATAGACAATCCTTTATTACAATCAGGATTAGTTTTAACGGGGGTTGACATCAACAAAAGTGCCGAAAATGACGGCGTATTAACCGCTTTAGAAACCACCAATCTTAATCTTCTCGGAACAAAATTAGTTGTGTTTTCTGCTTGTGATATAGGAGTTGGGGATACAACCACAGGAGAAGGGGTTTATGGGTTACGTCGTGCGTTAGTTATTGCTGGAAGTGAAAGCCAATTAATTAGTCTTTGGAAAGTCGCTGATGAGCAAACAAAAGATTTAATGGTCGATTATTATCAACGATTAAAACAAGGAGAAAACCGTCATGAAGCTTTACGACAAATTCAACTTTCTATGCTCAAAAGTAAGACACAACATCATCCCTATTACTGGTCAAGTTTTATTCCTGTTGGTGATTGGACTCCCATCAATTTTGAGGAGTAAATAGTATCGTTTCTGTTCAATAAATAATGATTAATGATTCATGAGAAAAATATTCTTAAATTTTCAATTAATTCAATTGATATGTGTTGGGTTTCTGCTCGGATTTCCTGGCAAGATTTTGTCTAATTCCACAGGAATTCATATAGTCCTTGAGGTAAAAGGAAACGTTACTATCCAGAAAAAACAGTGGAAAAAACCAACAATACCCTCCATCGGATTAACCCTAACTTCTGATGATAAAATCAAAGTAGAAGGGGATAGTTTTCTCAAAATTTACTGTAGTAATACCGAAATTTGGGAAGTGAAATCAGGACAATACACTGTGTCTGATGGCTGTGATTCTGGACAACCTGTCATTCCAATACCAAACAGTAATAATAGTGATGTTCGTTCACCAAGATTAACCGAAGAAACCTTAATTAACTTACCCTATTTAATTAGTCCCCGTGAAACTTATATTATAACTGAACGTCCTTTATTACGTTGGAATGCTGTCCCAGGAGTTACTAATTATACGGTAAAAATAGATGGAGTGAATTGGCAAACTCAGACCAATAAAACCGAAATAATCTATCCTGGTCAACCTCCACTACAAGAAGGATGGCGATATCGAATAACCATAGAAACTAATAATGGAATCTCTTCCACCAGTGAGGCAAAAGTTGGCTTTAAACGATTAGATTCCCAGTCCCAAAAAAAGGTATTAGAAACTGTTGAACTAATTCAACAGCAATCTTTATCATCTGAAGAAAAAGGATTAATTTTAGCGAAACTATATCGAGGGTATGGATTACATCTAGATGCAGTTAATGTGTTAGAAGAATTAATAAAAAAAGAGAATCAATCTGTTTTTTTGTATCAACTTATAGGAGATACCTACCTAGACATGAAATTACCTCAGCTTAGTCTCCAACCTTATAAAAATGGTTTAATTTTAGCTACAGAAACCGATAATTTAACCGTAAAATCAGCCATACAAAAGGGTTTAGGAACAGCTTATTATTGTTTAGGAAATGACCATAAAGCCGAACAATGGTTAAATCAAGCAAAGACTAATTACGAGAAATTAGGAGATACTCCCTCAGTTCAAGAATTAGACAAAATTATTCAGGAAAATTATCACTCAAGAAAAGACTGTTAACAAAAAATATCAGGGCAAATGGATCGAAAAGGTTTATACTCCTAACCCTCAAGATAAAATGATTATTACCTTTCGTAACTGGTTAGAAAAAAGAGCCGGTGGTGGGGTTTCTTGGGATAATAGTTGTGATTTAGAGATTCCTCCAGTAGAAAGAGATAAAGCAAAACTGTTTGATGTTTATTCCACTCACACTAAAGATTGCAAAGTCTGTCAAGATGCGCTAAAAAATATCAATCGTTTAACTACGTTTAGCTTCATTACTTCAGGAATTTGTCTCTTTTTTGCCCTATTTATTGATAGCAGAAATGTAGCGCAGCAACAGCTTAGTACAGGAATTTCTCTGTTTTCTGTTGCGCCTCCTTTGAGTTTTTGGCTATTGGTTATAGGGGCGATCGCTTTAGGATTAGTTGGCTATTATTTGAAGAAATTTAGCAAACTTTTCTATGTCTATCACTTTGAACATTATCACAATGATTAAATAGACAACATCCTGATTTTGGTGGGTTATGACGGATTTTTATATTCCTTTTAGGAACCTAAATTATAGCCGTCTAACCCACCCTACTCTCCATAAATTAAACTTCTGACTTCTGACTTCTGACTTCATTCAATCATCCATTTGCCAGGGTTCTAATAAGTTGTTTTCATCAAAAATTTTCCTCGGTCGTAAGACAATAATAACTTGACCTAATAAGGGAATAGAAGGGGCTTCAGCAAACCATTTAAAGGTTAATGCTTCTGCTTCTTCGATCAAAAAATAACTTTTATGATTCCATTCAGTAATTGAGCGATCAATTAATACTAAAACCTCTTCTGGTTTTCCTGTTAACGCTTGAGGAAGGCGATCGCTTTGACATAAAATTGCTACCGGATCAACGGCTTTTAAGACCGCTTGCCAACTGGGTAGGGGAACCACTGACCCTGTGTTATGATAGGTTACAGCGTTAAACGGCGCAACTCCCTTTAACTTTTCTACCCCTAACACCTGATTTTTGCTCAGAGGAAGACTTCCCGCCAAAGGGACGATGCGAGACATCTCTTGCTCGTCTTGGATGCGGTGGAGGGGCATTAACGGTGCGCTACGTTCGGGGGTTAGGGAGAAGTCACTGAGCAATTTTTCGATCGCTCCCCTGGCCGTGTCGGAAAACGCATATTTTAAGCCTTTAGCAATCAAACGAGTGCGATCTTGTAAATCTTTCTTCTGTTTACCCTGTTTCCAGCACTGATAGGCTATGGCATCCCCAGGATGAAGGGTGAACCCTGGGGGAAGTTGAGGCATTAAGGAAAAGGTTTGAAAGGTTTTCGCTGCTTCTTTGGTTTCGATCGCGTCTAAATTTTTATCTTTGGCCAGTTGGGCCACCATAGCCCGTTGATGTTGGCTTAAGATCCGTAGTTCATAGAGGACATCGCTTTTTGGACCGAGAAAGTAGCTTAAGAGGTTCTCAGACACTTCGGCCTTGAGCAAACTATCATAGACTTGAGCCGCAACAATCACTAAGTTTTGCTGGCTAGACTGAAAACCGGTCTTTTCAAAGAGGGTTTGACTGTTGTAACCTGCTTTTTGTAGCTGTTCACAGGTTTTCCCCCAGTCTACCCAAGTGCCTTCTTTATGGAGAAGCGATCGCATTAATTCTTCGGCTTGTTCTTCAGAAAGCTGTGGTGATGTTTCTTCAGGGTTATGATTCATTGATGGTGTTTTGAGGATAAAGCTTGTTTATGGGTTGGTAGACGCACATATTTTTGACCCATAACTTACAATTATCACTTTAGCACAATTATGTTTTCTGAGTTAGGGGTTAATGGGGCAAAAATTGGTTATTATTGGGGTGAATATAACCTCAGTGTGGTGGGTTTACCTATTGATTAACTGAGTTGAGTCTAATCTATAGTCGAGGTAATCTATGATTTTTAAACATTTTCCAGGAAAACAATTAGGAATTATGCTGACGCTGATGGGAACAGCTTTATGCTTGGCACCCGCAAGTCTAGCGCAATCAATTGACCAAGTTGATAAAAATCCTTATCAAAGTAATGAAAAAAATCCCAATGGAGAACTAGGAGACTTTATGAATCCTTTGGGGTTGATGCACCGAGCCAATTTAGAACGCAGTCGCAATGGTGGCGAATTTGCTGAAGATACCAGAACTGGCCTCAGCGAAGCAGCAAAATCATTTCGAGAAGCACAAAGACAACTGTTAGAAGCACAGATGGCTAATACTGAGGAGGAAACGACCGCTAATCAAGAACCTCAATAAGTTTAGTTTGACTACCCCCCAACTTTTACAGTTGGGGGGTCTAAATTTGTTTAAATTGACTACTAATTGCTAAGGAAATTTTTTTCTTTCTTGTGATTAATCTCACAAGAAGAAATAACAGTTAATAGTATTATGTTGAATAATACTGTTAATTCTGCGGTCATTTAATCATGAATCTTCGTGAAATTTGTCAGACAATATTTTCCTTAATTAAAAAGATAATTGCTGAAGATCAAGAGTTAGAACAATCTTTACAGACTTCTTATAGTAAAGTTCATGAATGTTTGAATTTATTAAGAAATAATCTTAAGGAAGTTGCAGCGATTGTTATTAAATACAACCATAAACGTATAGGATCATTTCAAGGAGAATATATATATTTTGATGAAGAACATGGCTTGGTACAAAGTAAAGAACCTTTAATTATTATTGGAGGCAATTATCCTATAGAATCTTTAGCTAAATCAATTAATGAAAAACTGGAAGCAACTTTAAAGACAATAAAAATGAAACAAACCGAAACGAATCAGCGTATTGAACAACTGGAAGAATTTATATTAACCATTAAACAATTAGAACAAAAATAATGTGGAAATAAGTCAAAATTGCTAATCTCTCACCCCCATCTCCCCACACTCACCCCGTCACCCCCTCGTTGTAAAGAGAGTCCTAGGCGCAAAAATTAAGATAGAATAGATGAGGCTATTTGTGATCACTTATATTAATTCATGACTACCGCAACACCTGTCAAAACGGAATACGAAGCCATTATTGGACTAGAAACTCACTGTCAACTGAATACCACCAGTAAGATTTTTTGTCATTGTTCAACTGCATTCGATACACCCCCGAATACCAATGTTTGTCCGGTTTGTTTGGGATATCCTGGGGTGTTACCGGTTCTCAATGAGGAAGTGTTAGCCTCTGCGGTTAAACTGGGGTTGGCGTTGAATGCGAAAATTGCTCCCTATAGTAAATTTGACCGTAAACAATATTTTTATCCCGATCTTCCCAAAAATTACCAAATTTCTCAGTTTGATCTCCCGATTGTTGAACACGGATCGCTGGAAATTGAGTTGGTAGATAAAAAAACCAAGGAAATAACCCGCAAAACCATCGGTATCACTCGCTTACACATGGAAGAAGATGCAGGAAAATTAGTCCATGCAGGAAGCGATCGCTTGGCTGGATCGACCCATTCTCTAGTAGACTTCAATCGGACAGGGGTTCCTCTCTTGGAAATTGTATCAGAACCGGACATCCGCAGTGGACAAGAAGCAGCCGAATACGCCCAAGAATTACGCCGTATGGTACGTTATCTAGGGATTAGTGATGGCAATATGCAAGAGGGATCGCTACGCTGTGATGTGAACATTTCTGTGCGTCCGGTGGGACAAGAAGAGTTCGGGACCAAGGTCGAAATCAAAAATATGAACTCGTTTAGTGCCATCCAAAAAGCGATCGAATACGAGATCGAAAGACAGATAGAAGCGGTGGAAAATGACGATCCCATCTATCAAGAAACCCGTTTATGGGACGAAACCAGCCAAGCTACCATTTCCATGCGGAAAAAAGAGGGATCGAGCGACTATCGTTATTTTCCTGAACCGGATCTACCTCCGTTAGAGGTGTCTAATGAACGGTTAAACGCTTGGAAACAAGAATTACCGGAACTTCCGGCCCAAAAACGCCAACGCTATGAAGCAGAGTTAGGTTTGTCTGCCTATGATGCGCGGGTGTTGACGGATGATCGGGAGGTGGCGGAATATTACGAAGCGGCGGTTAATACGGGGGCCGATGCGAAATTAGTGGCCAACTGGGTGACCCAGGATATTGCAGCTTATTTGAACAATAATAAGTTAAGTATCACGGAAATTGCCCTCAAACCGGACAGTTTAGGGGAATTGGTTCAACTGATCAAAAAAGGAACCATTAGCGGTAAAATTGCTAAGGAAATTCTGCCGGAATTGTTAGAAAAAGGTGGATCGCCTAAGCAAATTGTGGAAAGCAAGGGAATGACCCAAATTTCTGATCCCGCCGAAATTGAAAAAGTGATTACAGCGTTGATGGAAGCTAACCCTTCAGAGGTGGAAAAATACCGAGGAGGGAAGAAGAAGTTAAAAGGGTTCTTTGTTGGTCAAGTGATGAAAGAAACTGGGGGACGGGCTGATCCTAAATTAACCAATCAATTGGCAGAAAAACTGTTAAATGGTTAATAATAATTGAGTAAGGTGGGCAATGCCCACCCTACATTGTTTCGAGATGGATGGTTAATAGTTTGGCTTGTTGGTTTTCTATGGTTGCTATTAATAATCGATTGTCATTTAATCCTGTTATGGCTGTAATTTCTAGTTTTAAGTCCATTTTTCCTATGTAGTCTCCGTTTCGATCTAACAATAATAATTTTCCTGTGGTGTCTGCTAACCCATAACCCCAAGCTTCTCCAATCATAAAATTAGGGATAAATTCTAAGGGGATTCTGGTTATGTTTAAAGGGTTAAGTTTTATTAAAATTCCATAATTGGACTTGACAGTTTCCACACCCAATAGTTCGTAAGCATTGGTTTGATTAGGGGTTAATTGCGAGAGTAATAGGGGAACAGAAAATCCTTTAATAAATTGACTTCGACGGTTAAATAAGTATAAATAAGTTCGTTTATTTCCTTGGAAAATACGGGGAAAAATAGCCAGTCCGTAACGCTTATCTAAAGCAATTAATTGAGAGGGAAACGGGCAAGGTTTAGGAGAGTTTAATAGGGATAAAGTAGATAAGTTTAATATTTTAAAGTCTGCCGTCATTTCTTGATTATTTCTTTGACAGATAGTTGCTAAGTAATGACCTTCAAAGTTACAAGAAAATTTTAAATCTTCGGTCTTTAACTTTAAACAAGGGTTTCTTTTATTAAAGATATCATTATCAAAAAAGTAAAAAGAATATTGACAAAGTTTTCCTTGCTTTTTCTGGGTTAACATTAAAAATCCTTGAGAAGAAGGTTGTAGTGATAGGATAGACTGGTTAAAATCAAGGGTATTTATTTGTTTAAATTCAGAAGATAGTTGAATGATTTGGTTGTCACTGGATAAATAGATGTTTTGGTGATGATTAACAAGATAATTGATTTTTTTACACTTATTTAAAGAAGCAACTGTATCGGTTTGAAGTGTTAAATTTGGAAGATTAATAGATGTAAATAATTTATTGTTTTCTAGGTTAATATTTAATTCTTCTTTAGCTGATTTAATAGCCTCTAGCATTTCTTTTGCTGATAAAAACCGTCTTTGTGGTAACTTTTCTAATGCTTTGAAAATAATCGGTTTTAAAGGTTCAGGAACGGTATTCGGTATGTTAATTCTTTGGTTAAGATGGGCTAACATTAAATCCCCAGGCAGTCCAGAAAAAGGTCTTTCTCCTACCATCAATTCATAGAGAATGATTCCCACCGAATAGATATCACAAGCGTAGGAAGATTTACCATAAAATCGCTCAGGGGCCATATAACCCGGGGAACCGGTATACCCACTTTCCAATTTATTATTATTACTTTGTTGAACGGTCTTTGCAATACCAAAATCCGTTACTTTTCCTATCCATTTATCGGCGGTTACACTGAGTAAAATATTCTCTGGTTTAATATCACAATGAATAATATTATGTTGATGGGCTTCTTCTAAACCAGCTAAAATATCAATGATTAAATCAAGACGTAATCTTAAACTTAATTCACCCGAAAAATTCATTAAATGTCGCAGGGTTCCCCCCTCACAATATTCCATAACCAAATAACGTCCTTGACCATGATATTCCATGCCTTGACAAGCAACAATATTGGGATGACGGACACTGACTAAACAAGAAAATTCCCGTAAAAATCGATTGGTTGGGAACCCTTTGGGTAAACTTTTAAGGGCGACAAATTCCCCCGTTTGACGAGAAATTCCAAAATAAACCCGACCAAATTGTCCCTGACCAATTTGTTTTAAGATACGGTACTTTGAACGAGAAATCACCTTGTTAATCATCGCAAATATAACTCGACTTCGGTCTGCAAAATACGCACGTCGTACCGCCATAAGTAATTTTGTCCTATCAAGCCTTCATCAAGGTTATCTTCGATGGACACCTCTAAATTTTCCACCCTGGCCTTTTCTAAGGCCAAGGATCGAACATACCCCACCGGTTTCTCAATAACCCGGCCATCAGCCACAGAAAAATGCTTGGTTCCCATAGGAACAACATTGAGTAAACGGGCGATTTTACCCGTAATACAGACCATACCCGCCCCAGTATCTAGAAACATCTCACAAGAGACAGAATCGTTCAGTTGAACATCAATAATAGGAATCCCTGAGTGGTTGCGCTTAATGGGAACCCGAATAATACGGGCGGCTTCTTGCTTGTCTCGTTCAAGTTGTCTTTCTATCTGTTTAATCTTGTCTTGCACTTGTTGATAGTTTAGCCAGTTGCCTTGTTCAAGGGATAAACTCAAAGCCCGACGATAGTTGCTTACGGCTTCTTCCCACTCTTCCATCCCCCGATAAATGTCCCCCCGAACCCAATAACATTCCTGGTTATGGGGATCAAGATACAAGGCGTTGGCTAAGTCTTCAAAGGCTGTCTCTAAGTCATTGAGTTGCTGATAGGCTTGGCTGCGTAAACAGTAGATTTCTGCGTGATCTCCCCAGTCTTTTGTCAATAACGCGGAAAAGTCGGCGATCGCCCCTTCGCTATCTTGTAACCAAAGGCGTATTTTTCCCCGTTGTAGCTGTAAATTGAGGTCATCGGGGCATAATTGCATGGCTAGGCTAATATCAGCCAGGGCTGCACGATAATTTTGGGCTTTTGCTTGTAATAAACCCCTATTTGCCAAGGCTTGGACGTTGTGGGGGTCAAGATGCAGTAACCAGTTAAGATCCTCTAAGGCTTCGTTATGGCTACCCTGTTCTTGTTTGATAGCAACTTTATCGAGTAATTGGGTGGATTCTCGTAATAATTGCTCATGATTGGGGATAAATTGCGGTTTAAAGGCTTTAAGCTTCTCTAAACAAGTTTTTGCTTGTGTTTTATCCCCTTGATCCAGATAAAAATGGGTGGCTTGTTTGTAGGCGGCGATCGCTCCTTTTTTGTCTCCCAGTTGGCTGCAAGCGTTACCGAGTAGTTGATACCCTGGGGCCCAAGTGGGGTTTAACTGGACCGATAACTGGGCTGTGGTCATGGCTTCCCCAAAACGCTGTAGGCTTAGTAAAGCTAGGGTTTTAGCGTACCATAGTTTCGGTTGAGCGGGCTCAGCGTGCAACAGGGGATCTAATTTGGCGATCGCTGCTTCATAGTAACCCAGTTTGATATCTTGTAAAGCTTGTTGATAACTCATGTTTCATCAGCCAAAGGAACGGGAAAAATGCGGTTTTTCTGGTTTAAATCTTCAAGGTGGGATTATTTTGATCCAATAAAAATTGGCTCATATTTTCAAATTTTCTCAGTTCAACTTCTTCGATGGTTAAAATTTGCGGTTCTTGTTCTATCCATTGATCGTTGAAGGATAAAATAACCGACTCCAAATGACTTTTATCTAAATTATCGGGAATGTCATCAAAATATCCTAGGGTGATATGGGCTGTGAAATGATATTGTTGTTGCACGCCTAAGCCGATTAATTCTTGATTTTGATAAAGACTGCGTCTCAACTGAAAAATTTTATTATAAGATAGTTCGTCACAAGGAACTAATCCGACGACTAACGCCCGAGGAAACACCAATAATCCTAAAATTTGCCACTGACTCTGACCTTTTTCTAAGTCGATTTTTTCATAATTTTGGAAACTGTCAGTTATGGCTTTTTGCAGTTTATGATCAAAGTTTGGATCAGCTTTAGCTGCATCAGAATAATTATCCTCCCAAATAAGATCCGCAAGGGTTAGATGAAAACTTTCTGGGGGAACTGGAATTAAAAAGGGTGGCTCGATTTTTTCAATTAACTGTTGTTGGGTTAGGGTTAATTGATGATAGAATGACTCGTTACGAGAATCATCTTGGTAGGGAGGGGTTAAGACAGTATAACCGGGAAAAGGTACTGGTTGTCTCTGTTGAAATTTGGGAGATTTTTGGATATTCTTAAGTTGATTTTGATAGGTGGTGGGTAAAGTAAGGGAAGCTACCCGGTTGATATAAATTTGATAAGTTTCGTCCAACTTAATCGCCTCTCATTCTCTCACAATACTTATCTTTTTATTTTGCCTGATTTTGTGTCATTTTTGTATAAAGATTTATTGACTTTAACTATGGGTATTTATTTCTTTTGGGGGGAAGATGATTTCGCGATCGCTCAAAGGGTACAAAGATTACGAGAGACTATCCTCGATCCCAACTGGATACAGTTTAATTATCATCAAATTTCGGGAGAAGAACCCAGTAATACCCTTGACGCATTGAACCAAGCCATGACTCCTGTATTTGGTATGGGAGGACGATTAGTTTGGGTGGTAGATACGTCTATCTGTCAACAGTGTCCTGATGATATTTTAACACAATTACAGCGTATTTTACCGGCTATTCCTGATAATTCTTATTTATTATTTACCACTAGCAAAAAACCAGATAAACGCTTAAAGTCAACCAAGTTAATCCAACAATATGCGGAGGTTCAAGAATATTCTCCCATTCCTCCCTGGAAAACGGATGAATTAATCAAAAAAGTAAAACAAGTTGCTCAAGAAATTGGGGTTAAGTTAACTCCTAATGCGGTAGAATTATTAGCGGATTCTGTAGGCAATAATAGCAGACAATTATGGAACGAATTAGAAAAATTACAACTGTATGGACAACTAGAAAACAAACCTTTGGACGAGACAATTGTTGCCACTTTAGTTAATGCCAATGCTCAAAATAGTTTGCAGTTAGCCCAAGCCATTCGTCAAGGAAATCAAGGAGAATCTTTACAATTAATTAATGAATTGTTATCTCGAAATGAACCAGCTTTAAGAATTCTTGCCACTTTAGTCGGTCAATTCCGAACTTGGGCAATTATTCAATTAGCCATAGAATCAGGAGAAAAAGATAATAAGATAATTGCTAAAGCTGCTGATATTCCTAACCCAAACCGTCTTTATTTTTTGCGTAAAGAATTACAAGGAATGTCAGGAAAACAATTATTAGCAACTCTGCCAATTTTACTAGATTTAGAAACTCGTTTAAAACGGGGATATCCTCCTTTAGAAACCTTACAAATTAAAATCATCCAGTTGTGTCAATTATTTTAACTATACTTTGACTTTTGACTTGTGAACGCCATACCCTCCACCTCCAGGAGTTTCGATAATAAAGTTATCCCCTGATTGCATTTTTACGGTTGCGGTACTATTCAATATTTCTTCTGTTCCGTTGTTCCTTTTAACCGAATTTTTTCCCACTTTTCCGGCTTCTCCTCCGGCTAAACCGAACGGAGAAATGACCCGATGACTTGACAGAATATTAGCGGTCATCGGTTCTAAAAATTTAATGTTTCTCATAACACCATTTCCCCCAGAATATTGACCCTTTCCGCCACTATTTTCCCTGATTTTAAATTCTTCTACTAATACAGGATAACGAAATTCTAACACTTCTGGATCGGTTAAACGGGAGTTAGTCATGTGAGTATGGACTGCATTGGTTCCATTGAAGTTAATACCGGCACCGGAACCACCACAAATTGTCTCATAATATTGATATTTTTCGTTGCCAAAAGTAAAATTATTCATGGTTCCTTGAGAGGCTGCTAATACCCCTAATGCACCATATAAAGCATCAACAATAACCTGGGATGTTTCTACATTTCCTGCTACCACAGCAGCCGGATATTGAGGGTTTAACAGACTTCCTTCAGGAATAATTAAATGTAGGGGTTTAAGACATCCCGCATTGAGGGGAATATTATCATCAACTAGGGTACGAAACACATATAAAACCGCAGCTTGAGTGACAGCTTTTGGTGCATTAAAATTAGTTTCTAGTTGTTCAGATGTGCCTGTAAAATCAATAATTGCACTACGATTTTTGTTATCAATGGTCACTTTTACTTGAATCACCGCCCCTTGATCCATTTCATAACTAAATTCTCCATCGGTTAACACATCAATAGCTTTTTTAACACATTCTTCTGCATTATCTTGGACAAATTGCATATAAGCTTGTACGGTTTCTAAACCATATTGAGTGACCATTTTTTGCAGTTCTTGTACCCCTTTTTTATTGGCTGCAATTTGTGCTTGAAAATCAGCAATATTTTGATCAGGGTTTCTCGCTGGATAAGGATCATTAGACAAAATTTGTCTTACTTCTTGTTCTCTAAACCGCCCTTTCTCTACCAATAAAAAGTTATCAAATAAAATCCCTTCTTCTAAAATTGAGGTAGAATGAGGAGGCATAGAACCCGGTGTAATTCCTCCAATATCTGCCTGATGACCACGAGAAGCAACATAGAATAAAATCTCTTGATTCTTATCATCAAAGACAGGAGTAATAGCAGTTACATCAGGTAAATGAGTTCCCCCATTATAGGGATTATTTGAGAGATAAACATCGCCAGATTGTAGCTTATTTGCCTTATCTTGAATGAGACTTTTAACACTTTCACTCATACTGCCTAAATGAACAGGAATATGAGGTGCATTAGCCACTAATAACCCTTTTTTATCAAAGATAGCACAGGAAAAGTCTAGCCGTTCTTTAATATTAACTGATGAAGCTGTATTTTGTAGAGTGATTCCCATTTGTTCAGCAATAAATTGATAAAGATTCTTGAAGATTTCGAGGTAAATGGGATCGGGTTTGGATAGGTTTAACATGGTGAGTTATATGATTGAATGCTTATTTTTAATTTAATCCTATTTTGGGGTGAGAGGCTACTATAATTATATTAGATTTTTCTATAAGGGGAAATTATTTTATGGAAACCATCACTTATCAACAATTAATTCAAGATATCATTACAAATTATGCCCATAAACATCCTCAAGATAATGATATCCAAACGCAGATAGTTTGTGATACTATTAATAATCATTATTTATTATTATATGTAGGATGGCAAGGTGAAAAACAGATTTATGGTTGTCCCCTTCATGTTGATATAAAAGATAATAAGTTTTGGATTCAAAGAGATTTGACGGAAGAAGGAATTGCAAGGCAGTTATTAGAAGCAGGAGTCTCTAAAGAGAATATTGTGTTAGGATTTCGTTCTCCATTTAATCGAAAATTTACAGATTTTGCCATAAATTAATACAATAAAAATAAAAGGAGAAAAAAATGACACAGGAAAAATTTTCTAATCATCAAGCTAAGATAACAGCTTTGCAAGAAGAAGTCATTAATGAAATACAACAAACTCCCCAGGAATATTTACCCAGTTTATTGCAAATCATTCGCTTATTTCGTGAAAGTGTAACACTAAAATCAGCAGAAGAAAGCTTTCGTCAAGGATGGGAAGAAGCGATGACAGATAATACCTTTCCTATTTCTGAACTTTGGGATGACATTGATGCAGAATGAATCAAACAAAATTGAGATTAAGGTAACATCTGAATTTAAGCGAAGTTTACGCACTCTAGCTAAAAGATACCGTAATATTCGCTCTGATGTCCAGCCAATTATCAACCAGTTACAGACAGGTGAAATTATTGGTGATCAAATTCCAGGTATTCCTTACACAGTATTTAAAGTTAGAGTTAAAAATAGTAATATTCAGAAGGGTAAAAGTGGAGGTTATCGATTTATTTATTATCTTAAAACCGCCAAACAAATTATTCTAGTTACTATTTATTCAAAGTCAGATCAAGGAGATATTACAAGTAAAACAATTACAAAAATTTTAGATAATTTTAAAGCTGAGAAGAGTTAACCACATCGTTTTATGCTATCAGTAGGAACAGGAATTGCTATCTTTTTCTCTCGATAATCTTCTTTTACTAATTCCCAGGCAATTTTTAATTCTTCTAATGCTTCTTGAGGAGTATCTCCAAAAGCAGAAATGTTAGGCAGTTCTTGAAAATGCGCTTCACATCTTTATTTTACCGAGCTACTTACAAAATTAGCAATAATATTAATAATTCCAGTAATTAAATCTTTGTAAACCAATCTAGGTCAACTTCAACAGACTCAATCATAGTTATTTTTACACCAAGACCTAACTCTTTTAAACGTTGAACTAATTGCTCACCATCGATTAAATCAATGGGTGGTGCGCCATCTCTTGTTGCCTCTTTAACAGCATCTTTGGTAAACCTCCCAGTTGTTATAAATAAACCTTTATCAGTCCGTCCTTGCATCGCACCTCGAAAGTCTCTAATTTGACCAGCTGTTACTGAACCTTGATAACGTTTGCATTGAAAAAGAACATGAAAGCTCAAAAAGCCATTAATACGAGCAATACCAACTCCATCAATTCCCCCATCACCCGATTTGCCAGTCACTTGTACTTGAATAAAGCCAGATTCACGTAGCAAACGCTGGGTTAAACGTTCAAAAGCAGATGGTTCCAAAGATAGTAATTTGTTGTGGATTTTAGGTAAAATCATCGAGTCATATGTTGGAATTGGAAGTTCATTCATACAGAAATTCATAGTTATATTTCCCAATATTAATAATGATATAATTTAATCACTGTTATTCAAGGCTTAAATAATGAATCTTAACCAAGTAATACCCTGCCTAAAAAAATTATAATCTTAAGATAAGAAAAAGAATGAATAAACAAATATTAAATAGACTGAATTTTTCATCCTTAGAACTGGCTAACTTTTGTCAAGAAAATCATATCCTTTTCTAAAATAAGTGATTACATTTGACGTTCATCCTTAGAAAGAACGAGATGATTATACTCAGTTAATCTTGCATTCCAATAAGATTCAACCATAATAGTGCTAATCTTTTCAATGATAATAGCTGGTCCTTTGATAACATCTTGCGGTTGTAAGTCTTCCCGTTGAAAAATTGGGGTATCTTGCCATTTATTATCTGTAAATACTGGAACAATTTCGATGGGTTTTGGTAACTGATCTAAGGGACGAATACGGGTGACTAAGGGTTCATCGGGACTGTCCATGATTTGAACAATTTCTACAGAAATTGATTCGATAATTAGCATTTTTTGAGGTTGAATGAAACCATATCTTAACTGATGTTCTGCTTCAAAGCTTTTCTGCATAATTGAAACATCGTCAGCAAAGTCCACTAATAAAGTTGAGTCAGTCCCCTGATATTTTAAGCTAACTTTAGAGACAATTTTTTCTCCTTTAATAGATTCGTGGGTATCCAGTTCTTTTCTCCCATCCTTTTCTAGCACATTAATTACTCGTTTTAACTCAGTCATTAAGTCTTGACTTAACACTTTTTCTATAGCACTCTCTTTAATCACTCTAATATCAGCTAATCCCATTCCATAGGCACTTAACCCACCAGCATAGGGATGAAGAAAGACGGTTTTAATTCCCAAGGTATCGGCAATTAAACAAGCAACTTGACCCCCTGCACCGCCAAAGGTACATAAAGTATAATGAGTCACATCATACCCTCTTTGTAAACTAATTTTTTTAATAGCATTAGCCATATTTTCCACAGCAATTTTAATAAAACCGGCTGCGATTTCTTCAGGACTGTTTTTATGATGAGTCGCTTGATAAATTTCTTGAGAGAGTTCTATAAATCTTTGAGTAACGATTGCTTTATCTAAGGGTAAGTTGCCATCTTTGCCGAAAATGTGGGGAAAATATTGAGGTTGAATTTTTCCTAACATGACGTTAGCATCGGTGACAGCTAAGGGACCACCGCGACGGTAACAAGCAGGGCCAGGGTTAGCACCGGCGGATTCTGGCCCTACTTTAAAACTAGCTCCATCGAAGCATAAAATAGAGCCACCCCCGGCAGCAACGGTGTGAATACTTAAGACAGGAACTCGCATTCTTGCACCGGCTATTTCATTATCCAGTTGTCGTTCATATTCCCCTTTAAAATGGGCGACATCCGTGCTAGTTCCTCCCATATCAAAGGTAATAATTTCGTGAAAACCTGCCCTTAAACTGGTTTGCACTGCCCCAACAATACCACCGGCAGGTCCCGATAAAATACTGTCTTTCCCTTGAAATTTATGAGCATCTATTAATCCTCCATCAGATTTCATAAACATTAATTTTGTATCGGGTAACTGACTAGAAACTTGGTCAACATACCGTCTTAAGATAGGGGATAAGTAAGCATCGACGACGGTGGTATCTCCTCTAGACACCAGTTTCATTAAGGGACTAACTTGATGGGAGATTGAAACTTGAGTAAAGCCGATATTTTTGGCAATTTCTGCCACTTTATTTTCATGTTTAGGATAACGATAACTGTGCATGAAAACGATGGCACAGCTTCTTATTCCTTGGTCATAAACTTGTTGTAAATCTTCTCTAACCTTCTCTAAGTTTACAGGTATCAACTCATTACCATTGCTGTCATATCTTTCTTCTACTTCAATGACTGACTCATACAACATTGAGGGCAAAATAATTTGACGGGCGAAAATATTAGGACGGTTTTGATAACCGATTCTTAGGGCATCTTTGAATCCTTTGGTGATTAGTAAAACCGTGCGATCGCCTTTTCTTTCTAGTAGGGCATTGGTAGCGACGGTTGTTCCCATTTTTACTACTTCTATGGTGTCCGTTGGAATGGGTTCATTATCCGAAAGACATAAGATATCCCTAATCCCTTGCATAACAGCATCTTGGTATCGTTCAGGGTTTTCTGAGAGTAATTTGTAAACAATGATCCATTGTCGGTTAGGTAAAGGGACAATTAAATATTGTTCTTGTTTTTGGGATAGTTGATTGATAATGGCTGCATCAGTTACAACGGCAACGATATCCGTAAAAGTTCCACCGCGATCAACAAAAAATTTATTCATTGTCTTGATTCACCTTGTTTTTACTTAACACTATATTTAGATTAACAATTAATAAAAAAGATCGCTTCTTCTGTTATAGCAATTTTAGCGATCTTTATCGAAATTCAAAGTACAGCAAAGACTTTCAAGATTTTAAAAATCCCTAAACTAAAAGCTACAAAAATGACACAAAACCCTAATAAATTAGCAGTTTTATGGTTACGAAATTCTCCCAAAGAAGGACTATTCATGACCAACAAAAGAAAGGTGGCAACAAACGGTAAAAGTAAGCCATTGGCTGCTTGTGCAAACAAAATTGATTCAATAGGACGTTTTCCAGTGATTGCCAGAATTGAACCCACAACTAACACAATAATCCAAATGGCACGAAAACGGCTATTTTGAAAGTTGATTTTCCATCCTAAAGTACCACTAACAGCATAAGCGGTTGCTAAGGGGGCTGTCAGGGTACTGGATAAACCTGCGCCAAAAAATCCCAATGCAAAACAATATTTTGCTGCATTTCCTAATAAGGGTTCAAGCAACTTAATCATTGTTTCTATATTATCAATATTTGCGTTTTGAGTGCCTAAAATAGCAGCAGAAGTTGAAGCAACTCCTAAGGTAATAATTCCCCCCAAAGCGATAGAAATGACAGTATCAAAACGGGATTCGTTCACTGCTTGTTTTGTAGCCACTGATTCAGGCCATTTTTCCACTACAGCATTGGCTTGAAGAAAGAGGTTATAAGGAACAAGGGTAGTACCAATTAAGGCAATAACGATTAATAATGACCCCTCTGGTAAAGTCGGAATTATCATACCCTTAAATAATGCAAATAAATGATTAGGTTGAGTAATAATTACCATAATTGTTGTGGTCAAAAAAGCAAATCCGATTAAACTAACCAGTAAAATCAGCACTTTTTCTATTAATTTATAAGCCCCTAATATTAATAGTAAAAAAGCAAAAATTGCAATCATTCCAGCCCAAATTTGTGACGATATATTAGTGGCGACTTCTAAACCAATGGCAGCCCCAGTAATATTGCCCATTTCAAAAGCAGTATTTCCGAAGAAAATAGCAGCTATGACTAATATAATGGCAACTAATCTTAAGACAGGTTGTTTTATCTGTCTTAGGGCTTCTCCTAGTCCTTTTCGTGTTACTATACCCAACCGTCCTGACATTTCTTGTAAGATGATAGTGGCAATAGTTGAAAAGACAATGGCCCATAATAAAATAAACCCATAACTTGCGCCAGCTTTAGAAGCAGTTGTGATGGTTCCCGGTCCAATAAAGGCAGCAGCAATGATTAAACCTGGCCCTAAATTTTTTAGTCGTTTCAGCATTATTATTTAACCTATCTAAGAGACTAAAATAAGATTAGCTCAATTGATATAACATGACTTCTATTGCTATTGAATAATGGAACTATAATTATCTTAATTTGCTTTGATATCCGTAATAAACATATATCCTGGTGCATGAGTAATGGCTAATTCCACCTTACTATTTTTAATCGCTAACTGTGGGGTGACTCCACAAGCCCAAAATACAGGAATTTCGTCATTTTTAATACTAATAGCATCACCAAAATCAGGATTATTAATATCAGGAATACCAATTTTTTGAGGATCTCCGAAATGAATAGGTGATCCATGAGCTTTGGTAAATTTACTGGTAATTTCTATGGCTTTAATGGTTTGAATTGTAGTTAAAGGACGCATGGAAACCACTAAATTTCCTGAGAAATAACCAGCAGTTTGACAAGGAATATCAGTGATATACATGGGGAC
Organism: Crocosphaera sp.; assembly: GCA_030066295.1. Lineage (GTDB taxonomy): Bacteria > Cyanobacteriota > Cyanobacteriia > Cyanobacteriales > Microcystaceae > Crocosphaera. The sequence continues at coordinate 4,821 of JASJBX010000030.1, read as the reverse complement.
ATTTTTACCTTCTTCAATATGTCTAACTGGTAATTTATTCTCTATCATTGCTGCTTCAAAACTAAAAGAACAACCAATCAAAAAAGCAACAAAATCATCTTGCCAATATTGTTTAATATTCGTTACTTCTTCTACTAATTTCCCTTTTCTGAAGATACGATATCGAGGTAAATCTGTCCTTAAATCTGCTCCTTTTGCCATTTTTTTTGGCTCGAAACTACCTATATTTGTCATCTCTAAAAGAGGACAAGGTTTAGGATTTATTTGACAAAAATTGTAAAAATCAAAAGTTAATTTTTCAGGAAGAATGACAAGATTAGCTTGTAAATAATTATCACATAAACCAGAAGTTGGACTAATAACTTCTTCCGTTCTAAATAGTTGACGCATTTCTTGAGGTGTTTTATCTTCAAAATTATTCATATATGATTAGTTTCTCTCATTTTTGCTGATAGTTTTACTTTAATAAGTCTTGAAAAAATTGTCTGTTATACTTATAGATAATATTAGCTATCATCATAGTTATACAATACTCCATTGCCATTTTTCATTGAATTTAATTTTAACAATTTCTGTCGGAGGATTAAGGCGATCGCCATTTTCTAAAAATTGTATTTTACCTGTAACTCCCTTAATTATGTTTTGATTTTTTTTAAAAAAAATATTCATCTTTTTTCCTAATTCTTGATGATGATTAATTGTGCTTCTTTCCAAAGTTCTAAAAATAGTTAAAACTGCATCAAAAGCAGTAGCACTTCGCCAAGTCAAGTTATGTTCTCCCCATAATTTTCTCCCAAGATTACAAAAGTTTTGTGCCACAATATTATCCCCATTAACCCCGTTTTGTTGACTCTGAAAATGCCACGGAATGCAAGCAATAATATTAATATTTTCACAGTCAATTAAATTCATTTTGTCTAGTTCATCAATCCAGTTAATGACATTTTCTTGGTAAAAAGTAGCTGATCCAGCCAGCCAACAGTTATTAACATTGATTCTACTAATTAATCCGATATTGTTTAATGAATTGGGTTCTATTCCACCATCAGAAATCAGAAAAATAGTATTAATATTATTATTATTAATTTGAGTTAAATAAGAGCGAATTATAGGATAAGTATCACCCAAATGAGGATAATCATAGATTAAATTAAACTTATCATGATTTGCCTGTAAGCAAGTTTCAAGAGTTGTTTTATAAGAGGTGCAGTAGGTACTATTTTCATTATAAATAATAGATACGTTTTGAGGAAAACTTATATCTAGTTGAGTGATATAATTAACTAAGTTTTCAGCAGCAATCTGATCATGAGTGGTGAGTCTATAAAAGCTTAATGTTTCTCCTATTGATAATTGAGAAAGTTCGTTCGATGTACTGCTATAATTGAGTAATACCATGCCATGCTTTGCATAGACAGAAATTGCTTTTTTTGTCATTTCCGATGAATAATGACCTAAGACAGCAATAATGTTCAATTCTGATGATAATTCACATAATTTTTCTGCTGTTCTATTAGTGGGAAAATGTATATTATTTGGTTCATTAATAACAAGAATTTTAATTACTATTTTTGATGGATCTTTTTGATGAAGCTTAAAAAATAATTCCTCAAATTCATTGATATATTTTAAGTCTGATAATTGATTGTAAATGGGATAATTAATATGGGACTGAATTTGAGCAACTCCTCTTAAAATTTCCGTAGCTACTTTACCTTGATTATGATGAAAAGGAATAACTACAGCTAAAGTGTAGACTTTGACCTCTTTTTTTTCTAAACTGTTTTTATATTGTTCAATCAAACAATTATTTAGGTAAATTAAAGTTTCAGGATTACCAGTTTTATTCAATTCTTTTTCTTTTTCCCAAGCTGATAAAAAACAGCAATATGCTGGATAAAATAAACCCCTTTGATAAAATTCGGTTGCCTCAATTTGAGTTTTAACGATCTCTTTGTATCTCGAAAGTATAAAAAACTGATTACCAAAACTACTTTGAAAATTATCATCATTGAGTTGAGGAGGAAGATCAAGTCTATAATGATTATTGGTATCAAGTAAAAAATTGAGTATTTTAACCCAATTTCCAGCAATTTCTGCTTGTTCAACCCCAATTAATTGTGCAATTCTTGGGTAAATATATCGATTCAGACGATCTCGAATGCCTTGCCTTGTTATATTATACTGAGTAGAAATCTGATTATTGGTCAATCCTAGTAAAAATGAAGTAATAATATTTTCGTCATATTCTTGGATGTTTCCGTCTTCCGATATTGCGTTCAAATCATCTATAAATCGGTCAATATCAACTTTTAACCTTTTAATAATTTGCTCTTTATTTTCTGCATTCATGGACAACCTTAATATACTCATTAGTCATAATACTTCAACTAATTGCATAGATCACTAACAGTTATAGAAAATTTTTCGATCACTATAGCAGGACACAAATTAGTCAGGATATTGGTGTCCCTTTGATGGCACTTCTTCAAGCAAAGATTATATTTTCTAATACCAATTAATTCCTTTCATCTTATTTTCTAACGCTTCAATCAAACTATCTAAACTTTGCTGTTTCTCTTGAAAACAAATAGGAGGAAAAGGATCACATTGATAATAAAGTAATTTAATCTGACCTTTATTAATAGCAATCATGGCCACTTCTTCTTGAAAATTATAATTATCAATAATCCCTAAAATTTCTTGTATTTTTCCTTCAACCTTTTGATTTAATTCTTCCAGAGATTGACGAGAACAACGAATAAAATGGGGTTCCGGTTCTAAATCAATGCCTAATACATCTTTTTCCTCTTCCCACTCATTTTTTAAACCCCAAGCCAACGCCCCTAAATCTTGTTTATTTTCACTAACAAACTTATCTAATTGATATCGCCATTGATTTTCTAAATTGTCTGGAATCGATTCACCAAATTGCATCATTGATTACCTCAAATTTTTTCTCGAATCACAATCAGAACGAAGTCAGGAAAGTCTTGCTTCTGACTTCTGACTTCTGACTTCTGAGTTCACTTACCGGCCAGGAATGGTATATTTAAAGTCCATTAATCCCGTATAACCCGACTCTTGGGCTAAGGTTTCAGGAAGTTGCGCCCCGGATAATTTTTCCCCATTAATTTCCCAGGAAGGATAAGACGCAATTTCAGCCGCTTGACACACTTCGGGTTGAGGATTTTTCCCTCTGGGATCACACTCAACATAGGTAATTTCTTGAACCGCTTCTTTCCCTAAAACTTGTTTTTGATCGTAACAATGGGGACACCAAAACGCGCCGTACATTGTCGCCCCAACGGCGGTTAAATGTTTCGCCAACTCAATTTCAGCCGGTCCTGATGTCGTGTTGACTTCCCAACCATAGGGGGGTTGGGGTTGTGTGGTGGGTTGCTCAATTAAGATGCGGCCATCGGCGGTGGTAGGCTGGTTAAGATGGGCATAAACCCCCAACGTCCCCACTAACGTAATCATGGACACCACAATCGGAACAAAGAAAAGTTGACCCACTTCTTCCCATTCCCGACCAAAAATACTTAAGCCCATTAAACTCAGGGAAAAGGCGGCCGAACCGATGCAATAGTAACAAACCGATTGTAATTCCGTGGCTAAAATATACATTAGATAGCCACTAAATACAGCCATGGAAGTTCCCCCGGCTAAGAGAAACAACCAGGTCCATTCATCCAATTGTTTTCTAAAGCTTTTTTTCCCTTCTGGTTTAATTAATAACGGTCCCAACGAAGCCACCGACATACTGCCATAAGCCAGAAACCCGAACAAACTTAATGGTAAGCCAAACACGGTGGCGTAGGGACTATCGAGAACACTTTTGCAGCCGGTGGTTAGGGTTCCAGCATCACCTGCCCCACAAGCCACATCTCCGCCGGTGAGTTTGGTAATGGTTAAATAAGCGGTTAAAATAGCCCCAGCAATGGCGATCGCCCCAATCATAGGACGGGACCAACGATGAATCCAAGGAACTGAACGTCTACTACGAATCATAATCGTTCTTTAATTTAGCAATCAATTATTCCTGATTTTAGCAAGGGCTTATGATCTCAACTTTAAAGGTTGCTGAGATTTTGTTTTTTCTTTAGATAGGCTGATTTCTTTGGCTGCTTCCACAAACTGGGCTACGCGAATGGGATCAACCGGTTCGCTAATGTTGCCGTGACGTTTAAGGGAACTGGCCACAATCACCCCATCGGCCGCTGTCATTAACTTCCCAATGTTATCCCAATCTGCTCCACTGCCGATAAAAACGGGGGTTCCTTGGGCTGCTGCTGTTGCCAGTTCCAAGTCTTCCAGACTGGGGGGGCTACCTGTGGCCCAGCCTGAGAGGATAACCCCGTCGGCCAGTCCTCGTTCGATGGTATCCTGTACCGCCGTGGTGAGGTTGGGGGTTCCCAGGGGACGGGCGTGTTTAACCAACACATCCGCTAAGATAGCAACTTCTGCGTCTAACTGGTGACGATAGCGCAGTAATTCATGGGCATTGCCTTCAATTAACCCCTGATCCGTGGCCATAATGCCCGTTAAGACGTTGACACGGATAAATTGGGCATTGATGGTCGAAGCGATGGCCATCGCCCCTAAAGCGTCATTTCGCAGCAAGTTGATGCCCACGGGAACCACCACTAAGTTTTTGATGCGATCGACGATCAAAGTCATGGCACTGATGACCACTGGATCGACCTTTTCTTTGGTGAAAGGGGCATCAAAAAAGTTTTCTACGATAATACCATCAACTCCCCCGGCGGCCAGGGCGGTGGCTTCTTGTTCGGCCCGTTCAATCACTGCGGTTAAACT
>JASJBX010000164.1 GCA_030066295.1 Crocosphaera sp. | reverse complement strand
AATACCAATCCCGAGAATGGGACTGTAGAGATTGATGAAAGTGGAAATTTCACTTATACTCCCAATGCTGACTTTAATGGGACAGATAGCTTTGACTACACTATTTCTGATGGTAATGGAGGAAGCAGTACCGCTACAGTAACCATCATCGTTGATGGTGTGGATCCATTTCCTATTGCTAATGATGACGAATACACGGTTGATGAAGATCAAACCCTCACCGTTGAAGCGAATGGGGTGTTAGGAAATGATGAAGATATTGATGGAGATACCTCAATCCCCGTTCTAACCATTGAACCTGAGAATGGAAATGTCATCCTCAACGAAGATGGATCATTCAGTTATACTCCCGATGAAAACTTTAACGGGACAGATAGCTTTACTTATCAGGTGAATGATGGGGAATTAAACTCTAATCCCGCTACAGTGACCATAACAGTTATTCCTGTTAATGATCCACCTATTGCTAATGACGATCAATACAGCGTCAACGAAGACGAATCTGTGAGTGGAAACGTCATTTCTGGTAATCAAGGAAGTGGTCTTGATACGGATGTTGATGGAGATCCCTTAACCATTGTTAATAATACCAATCCCGAGAATGGAAGTATCGAGATTGATGGCAGTGGCAATTTCACTTATACTCCCAATACTAACTTTAATGGGACAGATAGTTTTGACTACACTATTTCTGATGGTAATGGAGGAACAAGCATAGCTACGGTCACTATCAACGTTAATCCCGTGAATGATGCACCGATCGCTAGTGATGATGAATACAGTGTTAATGAGGATGAAACCCTCACTATTCCAGCGAGTGGTGTCTTAGGAGATGACTCAGATATTGATGGGGATGCGTTAACTTCAATCTTAGTTGATGGACCGAGTAACGGAAGTTTAACCCTCAATGATGATGGTTCCTTTAGTTATACTCCTGATGCTAACTTTAATGGGACAGATAGCTTTACGTATCAGGCCAATGATGGGGAAGCCGATTCTAATACTGCCACAGTTATTATCGATGTTGTTTCCGTCAACGATGCCCCAGTTCTTAATCAACCCATTAATAACCAAAGAACAACAGTAGGAACACCTTTCAACTTCACTCTTCCTGAAAATACGTTTTCAGATGTGGATGACAACTCCCTAACCTACAACGCAACCTTATCCAATGGTAATGCGTTACCTGATTGGTTAGACTTTAACCCTGAAACAGCAACCTTTAGTGGAACCGCTAGTCAGGACAACCTAGGAAAAATCCTGGTCAAAGTCATCGCTTCAGATAGTTTAAATCAAACAGTAGAAGATGATTTTGCTCTGACAGTCTTTAATCAAATCACCGAAGGAACTAACGGAAATGACACCACTGAAGGGACTGACGGAGATGATTATCTGACTGGAGGACGAACAGGACGGGATAACCTATCAGGGGGAGATGGTGACGATGAGATCGTTGGTGGAGTAGGAGGCGATATCCTCACAGGAGGAAGCGGGGGAGACACCTTCACCTATCAAAGCATTCGTGAACGAGGCGATCGCTTGACTGATTTCAACGTCGATGAGGATGTTCTAGATATGAGTGGTTTGTTGGATGAATTTAATTATCAAGGATCAGATGCGATCGCAGATGGTTATATCTCTTGGCGAGGTTTTGGCAGCAATACCATTGTCAGTGTGGATCGGGATGGAATCACAGGACGTTCTCGTTCAGTCCCCTATATTCTCTTACTAGATGTCGATGCTAGTACCGTGACTGCTGATAACTTTATCCTCTAGCTGTGAAGAAATTCTTTGTGTGGCTAAAACCACACCAGGAGCAAACACCGACCTTAATGATGTCGTTAGGGTCGGTGTTCGACATTATCACTGTTTGAGATGGCGAAGTCCGAGTTGCCCCAAGAAACAAGCCCCTAAGAGTCCTAAACTGATCAAAGAACTGCCTTCGGGAACGGAAGTAGGTTGTTGTTCGAGTACCACATTATCAAGCAAAACCCCAGAGTCTCCTATGACATCCCCTGCATCAATCACGCCAATACCTAAGAGATACGTTCCATCGGTTGGGATAGAAGCGGAAAAAGAACCATAACCAGTTTCCTCGGCAAAAATAGAAGCAGAACCCATCAGTCCATCAGAGGCACTAAGCTTGATCAGATCATCGAAGGTTAGATTATTTAACTCAGTTTCCGGACTCAAGATCACAAAAGCATAGTCTGGATTAACCGTATCGTCGGTCAAAAAATTCCAATCTAAGGTTAACGTATCTCCCGCTTGGGCCGTGAAGGTTTGCTTTAGGGCCGACCCTTCTGTGGCAGCCCCGAGAAAAGGATCACCCGGATCATCAAAGATACCCAAAGGAACCCCAAGAAAATCCTCTAATCCGTCAATAACGCTGGTGGGCAGTGAGCCATCGGCAGTGGTTGCTAAGGCTTGGTTCACTCCGTCGGTGGGGGTTACACCAAAACTACCATTTTCGATACTCACAACCCCACCGGTCATCCAACCATTCAAACCAGTTTCAAAGCTTCCATTGACAATGGCTGCGTTGGCAGATTCAGATACAATACCAGAAATTATGTTGACAAAAGTGACTAAACTTAGAGAGGTAAACAGTTTAGTGATTGTTCTTTTTTCTTTCATTGAAACTATAAAATTCACAAAGAATAAGGAGTAATTAACTTTGAGAATAGCAAGAGATTTGATGAAAATTCCTTTAAAAAAGACTTAAATTGAAGAGAATTAAAAATATTGATTAATCAATATTTTGTTTTTTTTCTATTAGTTAAATTCCTTGTAGTTTAATAGCTAAAAAATGAAGAAAAATAATAAGAAGTTAACCAACCTCAACAGAACTTAACAGAAACAGGGATGGGGTTGTTCATAAAACTTAATATAAAAAAGGCTCCCACTGTATCCGCCATTATTGTTCTTGGTTAGCGAAGAGAATTAAGCCATTTTCCCATGGACTCTAATCTTTCAGCATTGCGTTGACGACGCAGTTGATATTCTTCGTAAGCCCTATTAATACGGGCGGTAATTTGATGGGACAAGGGGTGTTGTGTGCGATCGGGGTGCCACGACCGCAATAAATTTCGATAAGCTTGTTCGACCTTACTGGGGGAAGAAAATGCTGTAATGCCCAACACTTTCCACCAAGAAGAAGCGGGATCGAGCATGATAGGATCAACCACTAAAGAATTATCCCACAAGATCAATTGCACTTTTTCCCAGGGCATTCCATAACAACGATGATAAATTTTTTGCAGAGACGTTAATCCTAAAATGGCCACACTTTGTTGATGCCATGTCCTAAAGGCGCAGAGTGTTTCCCATTGCCAAAAGGTATGGTATTCTTCAGCCAAGGATTCTAACACCCCTTTAACTAGGGTAGATGGTTCTTTTAACTGCAATAAATTAGTTAATTCTGGGGAAAATTGTTCACATAGAGGATAATTAACCCATTGCCAATAATTAAATCCTGGTTGTCCCAACCGTTGACCATAAAAGTAAAACCAACCCATTTCCCAGACTGAGGCGAGGGGGGTGGCTAGGGGATAAGATTGACCGTTTAAGGCGTTGTGAGGGGCATCTTCTAATCCACAGGTTAACGGAGTTAGTAACGGGGTAGCTAGGGGATAAGACTGACCTGTTAAAGCGGTGTGAGGGGCATCTTCTAATCCACAGGTTAACGGAGTTAGTAACGGGGTGGTTAGGGGGTAGTATTGTCCTGTGAGATAATGTCGGGGAATATCCTCCAATAAACAGGCAATGGGTTTATGTTGACCTCTTAAAACGGGGGGAGAAGACTGGTGACGTTTAGCAGTGGATAAGATCCAGGAAACTCCAATAAACATTAATCCCCAGATTAAAAAATGAGATAAAGCATCACCAACAAAAGCCACCACTCCCATAATTAAACCCCTTCAAGAGTGCAGAATATACAAAAAATACAAGGATTTGTGACACTCTGTCAACTGAGGTTCAGTGTTTCTGGTTCTGTAGGGGTTTAGCAATGGTGACGTTCCATACAATCACCTTCGTAGAGTGTAGGCTTCAAGCGGAAATTATCCTTCTTGAACTTCCTTCGTGGTACTCCTTTTTTTCCACTACGGCATTTTATAGTGAGGAACAGGCCCAGCCCCACTTTGTCGACCATTATAGCAAGTCACTGACGATTGATCCCACACTTGTTTAATTATTTTTGATTGAAAACAAAGTGTGGGGCTTCTCGCCAAATAAACTAAACCGTCTTTTCTACCAACTCAATAATGGTTGCAACCCATGTTTAATAGAGGCTTCGCCAATTTGTTCCATCTTAGTTACAGTAATTTGATTACGTCCCCAAGAGAAATTCGTATGCCATTGTTCAAACTCTAATAAAATGGCTTCGGCAAAACAGGCAAACATTTGACGAGAAGGAACATCCATATTGACAGTTTCCATAATCTTCCAGTCAATATCTAAAGAATGTTCTACGATTCCTCCTTTGAGGATATGGACATCGGGATGTTTAATTTTTGTGTCTAAATTCTTAGGATAACCACCATCGATAATTAAACAGGGTTTTTTGAGGGTTTCCGCGTTAATTTCGACTCCTTTGGGCATACTCGCCACCCAAACAATAATATCGGCTTCGGGTAAAGCTTCTTCGAGTCCCATAATTTTCCCCCGTCCCAACTCATCTTGCAGTCGTTGTAATCGTTCTTTGTTGCGAGCAATTAACAATAGTTCCTGGGTATCGGTTTTTTTATCTAACCAACGACAGACGGCACTACCAATGTCTCCGGTAGCCCCACAAACGGCAACGGTTGCCTGGGATAAGTCAATCCCCAATTTCGCTGAGGCCTGTTCCACTTGACGACAAATGATATAAGCGGTGTGGGTGTTTCCAGTGGTGAAGCGATCAAACTCTAAGGAGACGTTGCGAACTTGTCTATTTTCTTTGAGGTTAAATTCTTCAAAAATAATCGAAGAGAAGCCTCCCAAGGCTGTGATGTTAAGGTTATTTTTCTGCGCGAAGGCCATTGCATTTAATATTTTGCGGATTGCTGCTTTAATCCGTCGCTTTATCAGCATTTCTGGTAAAAAAGCGGATTCTATATACTTTCCTTCGATGGTTTGTCCTGTAATGCTAGTGACATGAAAATGCTCGACGAATTGGGGTGGAGCAGAACACCACAAATCAAGTCCCTGAGTGGCGTATGGGCCATAGCCAAAGGCATCAGCAACGGAGTGGGCGTGTTCTAGACTTGTAAGATGACCAATTAAACCAAACATTGATTATTCTATATGATAATTAGGAAGAAAAGAGACTATATTTTAGTAAAAAGTTAAGACTCTTAACAATATTACCGTAATACTTTACCCATTGATCAGGTTTTGATAGTAAATAACCTTTATCATGGGGGTAAGATCGGTGGAATTACAGAGGATTACCCTCTCGAAATCTAAAAAAATACTGGCCTCAAGGGAATTTCTGAAAATTCTGATCTAGCTTTTTAGGGTATCACATCAAATCTTTTAAGTCTTTTTACTCTTTTTTATGGCTAAAAATCCTATTTTACGCTGGCTTCCTCCTTGTCTAAGTTTAGGTGTCTTTGCCTTATCTCTGTGGACGATCCAACAACATTTACACCATTATCAAGCGGAAACTTTCTGGGAGAGTTTATCCCATATCCCCCCTATTCATATTATTTTGGCGATCGCTTTGATGGGGGTCAATTATTTTATTATGACAGGTTATGAATGTTTAGGATTAGCTTATGTTCGTCAGTCTCTTCCCTATGGTCAAAAAGCGTTGGTGGGTATTATTTGTTCTGGTATTAGCAATAGTGTGGGGTTTGCGGTTTTAAGCAGTTGTATGATTCGATACCGTTTCTATTCGGTTTGGGGATTTTCGGTGGTAAAAATTGCTCAAATTTCTGCCTTTTGCAATTTATCTTTTTGTTTAGGCTTATTCGTAGTGGGGAGTATAATTTTTCTCAAAGAACCCTTGGCCATTCCCCAGTTAATCGATTTACCGTTTCTTTCAGTCCGTCCTTTAGGCATCATTTTCTTGATAATTATTTTAGCTTACTTATTTTTAACAGTTATTCGTCAAAAACCTTTAATGATTGGTAAATGGATCATTCCCCATCTGTCTTTGAAATTAGCAGTCAGTCAACTGTTGGTTTCTGCTTTGGATTGGTGTTTAGCGGCGGGGGTGTTTTATACCCTTTTACATAGTTCTGTTCCTTTATCGTATCCAGCTTTTTTCGGAATTTATATGTTAGCCCAAGTAGCCGGATTAGCGAGTAATATTCCAGGAGGACTCGGCGTTTTTGAAACGGTGATGATGTTACTATTAACCCCATTCATCAGTTCGGAAAATCTCTTGGGAACCTTGTTAATCTATCGTGGTATTTATTATTTTATCCCGTTAACTGTCGCTGCTGTGCTTTTAGGAAAGTACGAATTTTATCATTTCTTCCATCAAAAAAAGTCACAGCTTGAATCAGTGTCTACCCTCTCAACAACCGTGAGAGAAGGGATTAATGTTGAGTAGGGAACAGCCAAAACTGTCCCCGTTTTGAACCTATTTTTTCAACAATCGCACTCCCATCCCGGTGCTTCCTAAGAGGAGAAAGGCTAGAATAGAACTGGGTTCTGGCACCGATTGTTGATTAGAAAGCATGGGAGTATTAGAGGCATTGAGAGATGGAATTTGTAAAGAACCACAGCTATCCTCGGGAAGAAAGCTCGGATCATAATTATAGATAGCTTGCCACAGTTCAGCAGGTAACGGTTCAGAACAAGAACTATCAGAAGCGGGTTGACTTGCTGCCAGTTGAGGGATGAAATTTTGGGAGGCTGCCAGTTGAGGGGCGAAATTATCGGGAGAAAGAGTCGGATCATCGACTCTTGTGAGAGGGATTACTTGGGTCTGGATACGACTGCCCGAGTTCCCTGCTTGGGGATTGGGGGCGTCGGAAGGCCAGGCCATGGCGAGATTTCCCCGTATGAGATCGACTCCGTTGGTGAATCCTAACCCGCCATTTTCAAGAGAATCGAGAAAATAAAAGTTATCTTCTACAAACTGAGTTCCACCCGCCGTTGCCAAAGCGGATAACCCGGTAACCAATTGAGTTGTTTCGCTGCCAATTTGCCTAACCCGATTAACCCCAATACTGGAGATAGTGCCAGCCCCTATCTTGCTGGTTTCTCGAGCTTGGGCAAAAATCTTTAATCCGTCAATATCCTGACAATTGTTAGCGGTGAAAGAGGTGCTACGAGAGGAATCGTTATTAAGCGTTAAGGTTACTTGATTCGTTTGGCTATCACAACTTAATTCAAAAGGAAGATTAACGCCATTTGTCCAGGTCAATTGTCGATCAGAGTCGGTCTGATCCTGAAAGTTATCTCTGTTTTGCCCATTTTGAAGGGATTTTGTCCCTAGACTAAGCTCCCAGTCGCCGTTACTTGTATTGTCGTTGACGTTACTGTCCCCTCCTACCCGACTATAAAATGACAAATTAGGGCCGCCTGTAATGCGATGGGCTTCATTCCAAACCTCAAAATCCAGTTCTAACCGTGGTCGAAGGTCAGGGTTCTCTTGGTTTTGGGACCAAAAACTGTCCACAGGAAAAACGTCAAAACCGGGGAAATTTAAACTATTATTGGCTCGTAGGGCAATGGATAAAACATTACGATCGTCGTTGGGATTGCCATTAAAATTACTGTTTAATACTCTGGACACCAGTCGATTGAATTCGATCCCACTATAGTTATTAAGCCCTTGGTCAATCTGACCACTGAATAGGGTGGGTCTCTCGATTGTACTAGGAGGACTAGCCGGATCAATAGCCATACTTTCGTCCCAAGCCCCTGTCACGTCTAATCCATCTAGGGTTACCCTCGCCACCCCGTCAAACTGCCGATCAGGATCATTCGGGTTGTCAGGATCACTATTGCTCTGAGTCATGATCAGTCTGGCAGTGACATTTCTAATCCGTGAACCGGCCGGAATTTGGGCAAGGAGTTCATCTAAATTCCAACTGAGATACCCTCGTTGTTCATCTCCTGTACCAATCCCATTCTGGAAATTCCCCACCTGAATAAAATCAGAATTCCCATAGTTAATGGGTTGGCCATCCTCACCTAAATTAGTATTGGAATAACTATCATTTCCTAGTACGTCTCCCAAGATCAGGGTTCTTGACCAAGTGGCTGCTTCTGCGGGGTTAACCGCTAAAACGGTTAAACTGGAAACAACAATAGTGGTGGTAAGGTTCAAATATGCGTTTAGATTGTGCATCGTTTTTAGGATTTTTCTCAGCAAACTCAAGAGTTGGACAAAAATAAAGTTAAGTTTAAGAGCGACAAAATAAGGAATGAAATGGGCTTAACCTTTATTCATGGTTTTAAACATAGAATTCCCTACCGATGTCGAACTTTTGTGTGCATCAGCGATTAACATTAATATTCCCAAAAGCTTCCTCTAACCTTTCATCAAAGCTTTTTTGTTTCTCCAACTAGCTCAAATACTGCCACAGACTCAAGAGCAAATCCCATCAAATTAAGATAGATTTAATAAAAATAACAAATAAATTAAGGAGGGTTGGATTTTTGTCCTCAATTTCCCAGATTTTAGAGCATCAGGTGACTATTATCCCCAATGAACCGGGGGTGTATTTAATGCAAGATGCTCAAGGGGATATTCTTTACATTGGCAAATCGAAACGACTGCGATCGCGGGTTCGTTCTTATTTTCAACCTGGCCAAGTTCACAGTCCTCGTATCACTTTGATGGTGCAACAGGTGGCTGATATTGAGTTTATCGTCACAGATACGGAAGCGGAAGCGTTAGCCTTAGAAGCTAATTTGATCAAGCAGCATCAACCCTATTTTAATGTCTTGCTCAAGGATGATAAGAAGTATCCCTATGTTTGCATTACTTGGTCTGAGGATTATCCTCGGATTTTTATTACCCGTAAACGACGGTTAAAGCATCCACGCGATCGCTATTATGGTCCTTATGTAGACACCCATTTACTGCGTCAAACCTTACGATTGGTGAAACGGGTTTTTCCCCTCCGTCAACGACCTCGACCGTTATTTAAAGATCGTCCCTGTTTGAATTACGATATTGGCCGCTGTCCTGGGGTTTGTCAAGGGTTAATTTCTCCTGAAAATTATCATAAAATAGTGGAAAAAGTGGCCATGATTTTCCAAGGAAGAACGGAGGAATTATTACAAAAATTATCCGGGCAAATGGAGTTAGCAGCCAGTCAATTAAGATTTGAACAAGCGGGACAGATTCGGGATCAAATTAAAGCCATTCAAGGGTTAGGAATTGAGCAAAAAGTAACGTTACCGGATGATACAGTTTCTCGAGATGCGATCGCTTTAGCAGCCGATGAAACCTATACTTGCATTCAATTCTTCCAAATTCGTGCAGGACGATTAGTGGGAAGATTAGGCTTTGTTGCTGATACGGTTTCAGGGACTCCAGAGGGGATTTTACAACGAGTTTTAGAAGAACATTATTTACAAGTTGATCCGATAGAAATCCCCAAGGAAATTTTAGTTCAGTATTTACTTCCTGAGATTGATATTTTAAGCAACTGGTTAGGAGAAAAGAAAGGTAAAAAAGTAACGATTACAGTTCCTCAAAAACAACAAAAAGCTGAACTAATTCGTTTAGTGGAACGGAATGCCGGGTATGAATTAGAAAATATAAAACGCCACGCTCAAAAAAATTTATTAGGGTTAGAAGATTTAGCCCAACTATTAGAGTTAGAAACCATTCCTCATCGCATTGAAGGGTATGATATTTCCCATATTCAAGGGTCAAATCCGGTTGCGTCTCAAGTGGTTTTTATCGATGGGGTTCCTGCTAAACAGTGTTACCGTCATTATAAAATTAGAAATCCTGAGATTACCATTGGTCATTCCGATGATTTTGCCAGTTTAGCTGAAGTATTGAGTCGTCGGTTTCGTTCCTATCAAAATAAGTCAGAAACCGAGTTATTAAACTTAGAAGATTATCCCAATGTAATTATGATTGATGGGGGAAAAGGCCAACTTTCATCGGTGGTTAAAATTTTAGAAACTATGAATCTGATTCCTCCCTTACAAGTGATTAGTTTGGCTAAAAAAAGAGAAGACATCTTCTTACCTGGCCAATCTCAACCGTTAGATACTCATCCCGAACAACCGGGGGTTCAATTATTAAGAAGAGTGAGAGATGAAGCCCATCGATTTGCTGTTACCTTTCATCGTCAACAACGGTTAACAAAAAGCCGTCATTCCCGTTTAGACGATATTCCAGGGTTAGGATTTCAACGACAAAAACAACTGCTTGCTCATTTTCATTCTATCGATTATATTCGAGAAGCTTCTATTGAAAAGTTACAAGAAGTTTCAGGTATTGGTGAAGCGTTAGCCACAGAAATTTATCGTTATTTTCATCCTAATAATTAGCTGTGTAGAAGTCAGTATTTTTAGTCCATAGATTTTAGGTTTCAGAATCCATTTTATTTCTAATCGTTTCCATATTGTCAATTATTGCTTCCATCTGTACTGAAAATAATCTATTATCCAAAAGATTAACAACATTATCTTTAACATCAATAGCAGTAAATTCATTTAAGTAATCATGTTGTGAAAACTCCCATACAACCACAAAAATATCAGCTAAGTGAAGCAGTACCATTGCACACTCATCTAATCTATCTTGCCCTAAAAGGACTACATTTTGATTATTTTCGGCTTTTATAAATTCATGATGTCTATGGTAATCAATATGAGTATGCTTAGATAAATAGCCATATAATTTTCCTACTTTTGGCAGAAATTTTTTAAGTTGAGAAATAGCTTGATTTGGTTTTATCTTTGATATGGCTTCACGATCATTTAATCCTGAAGCTTGATATGCCCAAGCTATTTGTTCTAGCATAACCCTAGATACCGCATGACCTTCATAAACATTGCCTAAGCTATAAAGTAAATGTGCAGAAAATAAAGTTGACTCTAATCTTTCTAAAACTACTGAAGACCCAAAAACTCCCATACTTGGAAGATCACGCTCAGAAGTTATTAATCTTTTTCTTGCTTCATGAACGTAATTTTTAGCTAAAAAGTAAGCCTTTGTATATTCTTTGTCCAGTGATGTTTCTATTTCCTCCGATGGTTCTATATTTTCAACATACGCTTTTCTGGTATAGTCTAAACTGGTTAAACCAAGAGATGTAGCAGCCACTGCTGTCTTGACATTCTGTATTAACTCTTGATAGAGTTCCCCTGCTGGAACTATAGCCATATGAGTATAAGTAGATATTACGTCAAAATTTTCTAAAAGATTCCTTACTCTATGACCAGTATCATCTTCCATTATAAATTCGTCTAAAAATTCATCAACTGAGCTAAAATCTTTTTTTTCTTCGGTAGCTTCTGTACAATTTTCTGTTATTTTTTGTGGTAAAACTGCTCTAAGCTCTTGATTTAATCGTTTTTTTTAACAATAGGTACAGTAAGATTATAAATTAAAGTTCGAGCTTGATTACTCTTATTCCAAGATAGTCCTTTTAAAAATATTTCAACATCAGAATCATCTTGAGAACCTACTATCCATTCTTTTGATTTTGAATGTAAATAGCAATAACTTATCCCCTGTATACTTAACGTTGCTATTAGCATCCTGGTCATTTTTCTTTCACCTAATACACCTCCTAAATTTCTTATGATTCCTCCTAATGAGTCACCTCGTGTGAGCAAAAAACGATAAACTAATTCATCGACAAAATCTTTTGCTGCTGGTTCAAGGAAATTCTCAATTAATCCTTTTATAGCCTCATTTTTATCATTTTCTGTAAGGTACTTTTTAGCTTTATCAGAAACTCCTGAAGCAGTTAAAAGAGCGGATTTTATTTGAGTTATGTTAATTAATTCAATTGGACTTTCAATTGTGGAAGCTATACATTTCAGAGCTTTTGCTTCTTCAACAAATGGAGTAGCTTTCCTATTTTTTTCTAATGCAAGAGAAATGAAACCCGCTCTTGTTTGTTCATAAGATGTGACTAAAGATTCCCAAGAACTCAAATGTTTTTTATAATCAAAGTTGGTCATTTTTTTCTCCATACATAAACACACTTTCTTAAGGGTTTTCTTCCATGAGTTCCCATTTGTTGACTACTGTTTCCTTTGCCATTTGGTAAAACTAAAATTTTTTCTATCATAAATCCTAAATTTTCAGCAATTTTAGACAATATTAAGTCAATGGATATACTAGCTCCAGCATAACGAACATTATCATTAACCATAAATAAAAATCCATCATCTTTTAGTATTCTAAAAGATTCTTGTATCACACATGACATTTCATAAAAGTAACCCTTAACCATTCTTAAAATACCATTATTATTTAGCTTTTTAATTTCTTTTTGATAGGATAAATAACGCAGAATTGTTTGTAAAAGTTGAGTGTTATCACAAATTTTAATTGCTTTTTCCCAATCGTTATTGATTTCAAGTAATGCTTTTTCTTTATTTTCAACTGTACAACTTAATAATTCTTGTCTTAACTGTCTTAACTTTTCTTCATCGACTCCTAATAAAGCTAATTCTAAGGCATAGGTTCGAGTATAATCATATCGATTACAATAAGGAGGTGAGGTAATCATTGCAGTATATTGATTAGATTCAATTTTCGGTAATATATTTAAACAAGAGCCTTGATATAATTTAACATTACCAGATTTTATTAAATTATCATTAAATAATGATAGTTGTTTCTCATCACCTTGAAGATCATTAATAATTTCCTCAAGCTTAATTGTGATAGCTTCTTCAAAATTATAAATTTTTCCTTTGTCAAAGGCACGACTTTTTATTTGTCTTCCAGAAC
>JASJBX010000163.1 GCA_030066295.1 Crocosphaera sp. | reverse complement strand
CAGGGAGTAAGGAGCTTTCTAGAGGGCTTTTCGGTTTTCTCCCCCGCCCCCTGCTCCCCGCTCCCTTGCAGTCTCAACTAGGTTTTTGAGCTTAACCGAGTAGTATTGCCTCCTCCCCTGCTGCCCTTGCTGCCCCTGCTGCCCCTGTCCACCTTACCTTAAAATTTTTCAAAATAGATCATGCAGTTTTTCAAGGAGTAGATTAAGATTTTTATGGAGTAGAGCTAGGTTTAAATCCCTCCTACTTCTTCAACAATAGTTACTAACTGCAATCTATCATTAAATATATTGGTCACCTCTTCCCATACCCATGAACTCAAAAACCTTCACTTGGCATCCCCTAAAATTTTTACATTCCCGTAGTGAGACTGGGCGCAGTCTTTGTTCTTGGGTCGGTTTATTGGCCATCGCACTCATTCTCTTTGGGTCTAACCTGGATAGTTCCCCCCTATTGGACTCAGAACGTATGATTGGGCAGTTGGTTCAAGAAATGGCACAACAGTCCTTTTTATCGGGAGACTGGCTTTTTCCTACCCTAGAGGGTCAACCCTATCACCAGCATCCCGTTTTAGGTTTATGGTTATTAACCCTGGCCAATGTCAAAGGAGAGATCACCCCTGGCAATCTTCGTTTCATCGGGGCCCTATTTGCCTCTCTGTCTGTGCCATTATTGTACGCAGTCGCCCGAGAAATTTTCGTGCTTTGGCGACCCGCGATCTTGAGTGCCTTAATTTATTTGATGTTCTTTCCGGTTGTTCGCTGGGGTCGCTTAGCCATGCTGGACGGAATGATTCTCTTTTGGTCAATTTTAACGGTTCTCTGTGTCTTGCGATCGCGTCGTGATTTTCGTTGGTCTTTGGGGGTTGGCTTAAGCTTAAGTGGGTTATATTTGACCCAAGGTTTAATCGGCTATTTACTAACCATTGTTTTAATTATTTTCTTGGCTTGGGATACTCCGAGACTCTTAAGTTCGATCTACTTTTGGGTCGGGGTTGCCCTAGGTATTTTACCGGCTTTAACTTGGTATTGGATGGAATGGTTAGTTTATGGACAACCCTTCTTAAATGAGATTTTTTTCCACTCTTTTCAGGGCGGTTGGCATCACTTTTTTACCTCTTTGATCTCTTATCCCCTAGCTATGATTAAATATTCTTGGCCTTGGCTAATATTTGCCATTTATGGTGTCAGACTGGCAGGGAAATCTCTGAACTGGGGATGGGCTAAATTAATTCTTGTGTGGGCTGGTGTTTATGGGGGCATTATTTGTATCCTCCCTTTAGATACCATGGGCTATTTGTTACCATTTTATCCTGCCTTAGCCTTGGCTAGTGGTGTCATGTTCCACGAAGTCAATAATTGGCCCGATGATCTTCCTTACCCTCAATCTTGGCCGGTGATTTTATTAAGCTTATCAGGGGTCATTAGTATCATTAGTCTCTGCATTTTCTTGAACTTTCCTTTCGATTTCACCTTACTGTCTTATCGTTTATTATTGACCTTAACCTTGATAGCGATCGCTTTAACTTGGGCAGTCACCTCCACTCTAATTATCCGACGTAATCCTCAATTTATTGCCGTTTTATTATGGGGAATGTACGTCAGTTTACTCTTAGTTATTAGTTCACCCTATTGGACCGGTAATAACGTTTATTTTTGAAACCTGTTACCAAAAAAAGTAGCCAGTCAAGTCTTCTCAAGGCAGTGTGTAAGATTTGGTTGGGTGCTTTTTTATTAGAGTGACAATTAAAATTTTACCCACCCATCCCACACTCCCCACACCCAACCTAACTAAAATATTAGAAACCCAAAAAATACCAGCATTAGGGATTGACTAATTAACATAAAAATGGTAAGGACTGTCTAATTCAAAAGAAAATGATTGTCTCAAAGAGATCAAAAAATTTAAGATTTTGAAGATATGAAATAGAGACACTTTCAAGTTACGATAAACAAGGAGGGAATTATTGGAAAAGTATTCCCCTGGAAACCTCTCTATAAATAGTCACGTTTCCAAATTCTTTGTTGAAGATTAGGTTTATCTTAAAAGATTATGCTCAACAGAATCGCTAATCAAATTAAAAAGTGTTTCCCCGCACCGCAAGTGAGTGCGCACTGCGATGGTCCTTGTGGGGTATATGATCCTGCTTCTGCTCGTGTTTATGCTGAAGCAGTTTATTCCATGACCAAGAAAATCGCTGATTTAGAAAGTCATGTCCCTTCTGCTGAAGATGCAGCAGCTACTGTGGCTTATCACAACACTTTATCTCGCTATATTGCTATTAAAGAAGAGCAAGCGCAGAAAACCAAAGAAGAGTTACTTATTCTCTGGACGGACTACTTTAAGCCTGAACACTTGGCTGACTACCCCGATCTCCATGATATGTTCTGGAAAGCAGCTAAACTTTGCTCTTCTTGTAAAGTGGAAGTTAACCTAGCTCATGCTAACCAATTACTCATGGAAGTTCGTAAAATTCACGAAATCTTCTGGAAAACCAAAGGAAAGGATGTACCCTGGATCAAAGCCAGCTAGATTGTAATTTTTCAAGGTGATAGGCGTAAATTTGCTCCCAACTAGCAACTATAAAGAATTATTATTGTGGTTGTTGCGGTTGCGTCAACGGTTTTGTGTCACAGGAAATTCTATGTTTCCTCTACTTGAAGCCGGAGAAGAGGTTCTTGTTGACACCAACGCCTATCACCATTGTTTACCTGAAATTGGGGATTTAGTCATTGCTTGGCATCCTCAAAAAGATAATTTAAGGATCATAAAACGAGTGGTTATAGTTGATGAACAGGGGAATTGTTTTTTGATGGGAGAAAATAGTTTAGAAAGTAGTGATAGTCGTTCCTTTGGATTGGTAAGTTTACAGCAAATCATTGGCAAGGTTACCAGTAAGTTTCCTTAGAGTTGACTTAGTTTTTCGGAAACCAATCTTCATCTAATAATTCCGCTAAAGTGTAAGGACATTCTTTCGGCAATGTTTCTAACCCCGATTTAACAGCAACATATTTACGAGCTTTTTTATAAATAATTGAGAGATTTTCATTAAGATAATTATAAAAATTAGTTGTTATGCGATCGTTAAGCTGATCTCTAAAATTAAGAATCTCTCCCTGCCAATGTCGATGATTTCTTTCATATTCATTATGCCAATATTCTAACAATAATAAGTGGATTATTATTTGTTTGAGTAAACTTTTAACTTGATTTTGCCTTTCTTGACCCAAATCATCCAATTCCTCAATTAAGTTTTCTACATCTAATTCATTAAAACGCCTTTCTTTTAAGAGTTTAACTGTTTCTATTATCCATAAATAATCGTCAATTTCATATAATTTTTTAAGTTTATTAACTGTGGATAAAGTCATAACTACTATATATTTATCTGAAAATTATAAGTATAGATATTATAACTCATAATTTGGATTGTTGATAATTTCTTTAATTAACTTAATTGTTTGTTCAGTATCTATTGCTATAAAGGTTAAGTTAGGAGACAAATTATAAAATAATTGTTGACTTTCTTGATGTTCACTTAATAAAATGACGGGTTTTCCATTTTTTAATGCTAAGGCTATTTCTGATATCGTTCCCAACCCGATTCCACAAGCAACGATCACCTCAGAGGATAAAACATTAATATTATTTCTTGCGTTTCCTATATCAGTAAGAATAGCAATATCAACAGCATCAGAAGCATTTTTAGTATTGTTCGAGGGTAAGATACCGATAGTTAACCCTCCTGCTTCTTTTGCCCCTTTATTCGCTGCATCCATCACCCCTACATTACGGCCTCCTGTTAATAAGATATACCCTTCTTGTGCGATTAATTTTCCTAAGTTATAGGCGTTTTTAATATTTGTTTCTGTTGCTAAGTCCCCTGGTCCCATAACTCCAATAATCGTTTTTCTCATAAGGTTAATATCTCCTATTTATTAAGTAAGTAGGGTGGGCAATGCCCACCTTCAACAGCTATTACTATTCTAAGTTAGTAATATAGCAATACCCATTTTGGTGTTTGACATTGACAAACGCTGAAACCCCTTTCTCACCTACTTTTGCCTTTTGCATTTTGCCTTTCGCGTAGCGGTATAGTATCGTTTCTGTGCATTTCAACAGAAATTAACTCGTTTTGACCATCTAACTGAATAGTAAAATCAGTAATACTGTGATCTTGAATGGCCATAAATGTAATGAAGATGACTAATACAGCGAGTAAGGTTATGATGATAGTTTGATGGTTTTTCATTGTTTTTACCAGTAGTTAGTTTACTTCTTTTCTATATTATGACTACTTTTTTTACAATTTATGGATAGTTAAAGTATAAAAATAGGTATATTTTGTTGTAGCTAAAGTATAAATTTAATTAGGTATAATAAAAGTATAAGTGAAGTGTAATCGAAGTTTATTCAAGGTGTATTTATGATTAAAATTAGTAGATTATAGTATAATATTTATGATGATTTTTAAAGTTAATTTTTATGAATTGGCAAGATTTTCTTGAACAAAAAGCAACGGAACAAGGTTTAAGTATAGATTTACAAAATACTTTATTAGCTGCACTTCCTGACGAAAATTTACCGAAAAGTTCTCAACAGAGTCTTGCAAGTGAGTTTAATATTACAACTAACACAGTTAAAGCAAGAATGAAAGATATTTATACTGCTTTTGCATCTATTTATCCTGAATTATATAATAAGAATGGTGCTGGTAAATTAAAAACATTACATAACTATCTAAGAAAAAGTTATTCTCAGTTAAATAAAACATCTAATATTGTTGAACAAGATATTAGTTATCCTAAAGCATTTCGTTCTCTTATTGAATCTAGAATTAAGCGTTTTGTAGGACGAGAATTTGTTTTCAATGCGTTTAGAAACTTTGTGGAAGAGAATGATAAGGGATATTTTACAGTCATAGGTGAACCTGGAATGGGGAAGAGTGCGATCGCTTGTAAATATGTATATGATCATCAGGTTCCTTGTTATTTTAATATTAGTTCTAATGCTAATAATACCCCTGAACAATACATAATCAAGAAGATATCAAAAAGTGTTTAGAGTATTTTTTAAAGGATGATCTTATTTATAAGGATAAATTACAAGTTTGGTTACAAGATAATGATTATCCAGAGGATGATTTTATTAATATTGTGCAAAGTAAGGTGATTGATAATTTTATGTATTTGGTGTGTTTAATGGATGCGTTAATGAAGGATGAATATAAAACATTTAACTTAAATCAATTACCCCCTAAACTAGAAGATTATTATGTTTTGCATTGGCAACGTATGGGGATGACAGAGGTAGAAAATCGTTTTAAAGTGTTGGTTATTTATACCATTAAAGAAATTCAAACCCCCATACCTAAAGAAGCGATCGCAGATATTTTAGAGACAGATATAGATGCAGTAGAAACAGTGTTAAATAGTTGGTATCAGTATTTTAAAGTTGAGATGATAGAGGAAGAAATGTGTTATAATTTTTATCATCTCAGTTTCAGAAGTTATATTGAATCACGACAAGAATTAGAACAAGATAAGTCTATATTTAAGGAGGTTAATGAAAGAAATTTTCAATACTTAAATTCAGTTTCGTTCTAGCTTCTGTATATAATTAAGTTTACTTATTGTTGGAGAGACTATTGACTGATGAAAACAGATACTATTTTTTATCAATTGTTTGAATCGTTTCCAGGAATTTTCTTTGAGTTAATTAACTATCCTTCAGAAGAAGCAGAAAATTATAATTTTTCTTCTGTGGAAATTAAACAATTGGCTTTTCGCTTAGATGGAGTATTTCTCCCTCGTTTAGAAGAGACAAATAAACCCATCTATTTTGCTGAAGTACAGTTTCAAAACGATGCAAAATTTTACTCTCGTTTCTTTTCCCAAATCTTTCTTTATTTAGACAAAACAGACTTAGAAAATGATTGGCGAGGGGTAGTCATTTATCCCCGTCATCAAGTCGAAAGTCAACAAAACTTACGTTATCATGAACTGTTAAATCCTCAGCGAGTGACTCGTATTTATTTAGAAGATTTAGGAGATATGGATAATTTATCTTTAGGGTTAGCGACAGTTAGATTAGTTACAATAGAAGAGGATGTTGCCATTGAGAAAGGACGAAACTTATTAAGACGAACCCAACAAGAAATTAATGATCCCAAAATCAGGAGTGATATCTTACAATTAATAGAAACTATCCTAATTTACAAGTTACCTCGTAGTAGTCATCAGGAGATTGAAGCTATGTTTAATTTAAGTGATTTAAAACAAACTAAAGTCTATCAAGAAGCTTTAGAAGAAGGTCGAGAAGAAGGTCGAGAAGAAGGTCGAGAAGAAGGAAGAAATCAAGGGATTGATGAAGGGGAATTAAAAGCTAAATTAGAATCTATTCCTCGTTTATTAGCGTTAGGTTTAACTCCAGAACAAATTGCTAATGGATTAGACATTTCCCTGGAAACTGTTAACTCAGTAATTAATAACTGATAACTGATAAAACTGAAAACATGAAATCCTCTTCCTTTCGTCAACGCGCTTATTTAACCAGTTATGCTTATAATGCTGCCAAATCTAATCATTTGACAGAGTATTATCAGACGTTAACAGATTTTCAGTATTTACAAAATAAGCTTAATTTTTCGGGGTTGGGAGTGCAACCTTTAATTGAAGATTATGATTATATTGAGTATTTGCAAGCAACACCAGAACAAGTTAAAACCTTACAATTAATTCAAGATACCATACGTTTATCTGCTCATATTTTACAGGTTGATTCACAACAGTTACCCAGTCAGTTATGAGGACGACTGTTACGGTTTATTGGGTTGTGTCCTCAGTTTATGGTTAAATCATACCCCGACATCGAAACCTTATTAAAACAAGCAGAAAACATCCCCACCTATCCCCGTTTACTTCCCTATATTCCCACTTTAACCCCTCCTGACACCCCTTTAATTCGTACCCTCACCGGTCATAGAAACTCGGTTTTATCAGTGGTGGTGACAGCGGATGGAAACAAGATTATTTCTGGGAGTGAGGATAAGACCATCAAAGTTTGGGATCTACACAGAGGAAAAGAGTTACGAACCTTCACTGGTCATAGTAACCGGGTTGACTCAGTGGTGGTAACACCTGATGGAAACAAGATTATTTCTGGGAGTTGGGATGAAACTATCAAAGTTTGGGATCTACATACAGGAAACTGTCTTGCTACCTTTATAGCTGATGCTAAGATATTTTGTTGTGCAGTTACTGAAATGATAGGGGATGAGATGATTATTATTGCTGGAGATGAAGGGGGAATGGTGCATTTTTTAAGATGGAAAGAGTAATGGAGTTCGGAGTTCGGAGTTGGGAGTTCGGAGTTTGATTGAAGTAGAATATAGTAGTTTATATACTCGTGTTGTAATTATATGAATACTTATCGCCTAAAAATTGCTTTAACTGAAAAGGGAAAAATTACCCTAGAGAATTTACCATTTGAAGTAGGACAAACTGTAGAGATTGTTATTTCTCCTCAGAAAAAAGTTCCTTCCTCGGATAACTCATTACCCTTGGAAGGAACAGTTCATTATTATGATGACCCCTTTGAACCGGTCGCATCTGATGAATGGGAAGTGTTGAATGAAGTTACAAGTTTTAGAACCCAGGAACTTTACGATAGATAGTCTCAAGAGAACCCCGATAATTAATACTTAAAAATTCTACTTCATCACCTAATTGATATATTTTTTCTGTCCAGTTTCCAGAATCATCACGACGATAACATTCAATTTTCATTACATCTTGGTGAATGAGAACATACTCTTTTAAAGTAGAACAAGTTTGATAATCACTGAATTTTTGACCTCTATCAAACGCTTCCGTTGATTTCGATAATACTTCTATCAAAAGAACAGGATAAAGAATAAAATCATCGGTATTATTAATCTCCCTTTCATCACAAACAACTGCAATATCTGGATAATAATAACAATTTGCTTCTTCCAATCTAACCTTAATATCTGAATTTAAAACAAGACAAGGACTATTTTCTAAATGATTACCTATAATTATGGTCAAATTACTTGCTAAAACAATATGAGACTTTTTTGCCCCTACCATTGCATAAACTTGTCCCTTTCTGTATTCATGTTTGATCGGACTGACTCTTTCTCCTTCTAAATAGGTTTCTGGAGATATATAAAAAAATTGACGATTTGTTATCATAATTGATGTGGTAGTTTCTACCCCTCTATAAGTCCCCGTCTGAGTTAATTATACTCTATATTTATTATGTCTATGTCGAGAGAGGAACAATTAAAGATCCTTGGATAATTGTAGGGTGTATTACGCTACGCTAATACACCAAAAAACCTAATCTTACTGCGTTACGGCCCAAAAAAATGGTAGCTTATTCCAATTACAAACAACTCTAGTAAACCTAATACAGACTAATGGATTTTTTTTACTAAAATGGTGGGTTACGACGGATTGTTATATTCTTATTATTGCCTAAATTTTAGCCGTCTAACCCACCCTACATTCTAGAAGATTCTTTTTTCTCCGAACTCCGAACTCCGAACTCCGAACTCATTTCTCTTCAATTTTACCTTCTGCATCATGCACAATACTCCTTAATTTATCCAGGGTATTACTATCAACATCTTGCCATAACCCTCTTTGATTTGCTTCTAATAATCTTTCCGCCATATCTCGCAACGCCCAAGGATTTTTTTCTTGGATAAACTGTTGCACCGTCTCATCAAATAAGTAAGCTTCTGCTACTCCTTGATACATAAAATCCTCCACACAGTTTGCTGTTGCATCATAAGCAAATAAATAGTCTACCGTTGCTGACATCTCAAACGCCCCTTTATAACCATGTCTCATCACTCCTTTAATCCATTTTGGGTTAACAACACGGGAACGATATACCCTAGCAATTTCTTCTTTTAATCGTCTCACTTTAGGATTAGCAGCAATAGCATTATCTCCAAAGTAAGTGTCAGGATTTTTACCCGTTAAGGCTTTCACAGCGACTGTTAAGCCCCCTTGAAACTGATAATAATCATCGGAATCTAAAAGATCATGTTCTCGATTATCTTGATTATGTAAGACAATTTGTAACTGTTTTAAACGTCTTTCAAAGACTTCTGGAACACCATGACCGACTCCATTTTGATCGTAAGCGTAACAACTCCAGTTAATGTAAGCGTTGGCTAAATCTTGCTCATTTTCCCAATTTTGTGCTTCAATTAATCCCTGTAAACCAGCACCATAAGACCCTGGTTTTGACCCAAAAATTCGATAACCTGACTTCAATTTTGCTTGTTCTTCTGTTAACCCTTGCTGCTGCCAAAATGTCTTCTCTTCTTGTACCTTTGCTGCTAGAGGATTAATATTTTTTGATTCTTCTAAGCTTGACACATCTTTGATCATTTTGTATAGTAGTTGTAGTAAATTGGGAAAACTGTCTCTAAAAAATCCTGATACCCGTACCGTTACATCGACACGGGGTCGCCCTAACACCGATGGTTTAAGGATTTCATAATCTACCACCCGACGGGATAACCCATCCCAGATCGGTCGTACTCCTAATAAAGCTAACACCTGGGCAATGTCGTCTCCTCCGGTTCGCATAGTAGAAGTCCCCCAGATGGAAATAGCGAGGGTTTGGGGGTATTCTCCGTTATCTTGAGTATAACGTTCAATGAGAGCTTCTGCTGCTTTTCTGCCCACATCCCAAGCGGTTTGGGTGGGTATAGCACGAATATCTACAGAATAAAAGTTGCGTCCGGTAGGTAGAACATCTGGTCTACCTCGGGTGGGTGCGCCTGATGCACCGCTAGGGACATAATTTCCCCCTAAACCTCTCAGTAAGTTACTGATTTCTTGGGGGGTTTCATAGAGTTTTGGTAGGAGAAAAGTGTTGATCCAATTTAGTTCTTTTTGGGTACAAGGTAGATGATTAAATTGCTCAATATCATGAGAATTAATGAGAGTTTCGACTAATTTTTGTGCATATATTTCTAAGATTTCTATAACATCCCCAATAAGACGAGATTGTTTTAATTTTAAACTAATTTCTGTGGTAACTGTTGGAGATAAGTTTGAACAAGAAAATGCTTCATCGAAGTTTGCCGTTAACGGATTAATATCTAGGTTAAAATCTCGTGCTATTGCTGAAATTAACCCCATTCTATCTAAACTAGGATAGCGAGTAATAGAGATGATTAAATCTCGTAATTGTGTCTTTTGGGGACAAGTTCCTAAGATGTGTAAACCGTCCCTTATTTGTGCTTCTTTCAGTTCACATAAGTAACCATCTGCAAGGGTTAAAAATTGAGATAAACTATCATTATTTATGCTATTTATTCCTAAGTCTTGATTAAGATTAGTTTCTGTAACTAATTTTGTGATGCGATCGCCGATTATTTTTAATCGTTTGGGGTCTAAAGTTTGTGCTTCGTAATATTCATCGATTAAGGTTTCTAGCTGTTGTAAATTACCATATAATTCTGCACGGGTTAAAGGAGGAGTTAAATGGTCTAAAATCACTGCATGGGAACGACGTTTTGCTTGGGAACCTTCTCCGGGATCGTTAACAATAAAAGGATAAAAATTAGGAATAGTTTTTAAGGTTATTTCTGGATAACAATTTGCTGATAAAGCTAAGCTTTTACCAGGTAGCCATTCTAAGTTACCATGTTTCCCAACATGAATAATAGCATCTGCTTGAAAATGATGTTTTAACCAATAGTAATAAGCTAAATAATTGGGTGTGGGTTCTAAGTCCGGTGCATGGTAGTTTAAACTAGGGTCAAAATCATAACCTCGGGATGGTTGAATACCAATAAAAATATTGCCTAATTGAATACCAGGAATTGGATAAGATGTAACATTATTAACTTCGGGAATATCACCCCAACGCTGTGTAATTTGTTGTTGAGTTTCTGAGGGTAGGTTTTGAAAATATTGTTCGTATTCTGTACAAGAAATAGATTGATTAATGGGACGTAATTCTTTACTTTCGGGATCATTGGTTATACCTTGGGTTAACTTTTGGATCAGTTCATCTCCTGTTTCTGGTATATTTTTGATACTGTAACCTTCTTGTTGTAATGCTTGTAAAATATTGATACAACTTGCAGGAGTATCTAAACCCACACCATTGGCTATTCTTCCATCTTTATTTGGATAGTTGGCTAAAATTAAAGCAATTTTTCTTTCATTAGTTGGTGTATTTTGAAGCTTAATAAAATTAGCAGCTAAGTCGCTAACAAAATCAATTCTATCTTCTACAGATTCATAGACAATAACATCGGTTTCTAACTGTTCATTCCAGGTTGCTACTGATTTAAAAGAAACAGCACAAGTGATGATTTTACCATCAACTTCGGGGAGAGCAATATTCATGGCAACATCTCTAGGATTTAATCCTTGAAAACTATTTTTCCACTGTTCTTTTGTGCCACTACTAAAGATAACTTGTAAGATAGGAATGTCTAAATTTTGCCATAAATCACTGCAAGAACTATCATCTATTTTTCCTAAAGAAAAACTGGTTGTATTCAAAATCAAATGGATAGGATTATCTCCTAAAGATTCACAGTAATCAATCAATTTATTTTGAATATCAAGATCACGTAAAGAAGAGACAAAAATAGGAATAGGATTAATTTTTTGATCTAATAAACTTTTATATAAAGCATCAATCGGTTGTAAATTTCCTGCTAAATAATGGGAACGGTAAAAGAGAATAACAACATTAGCAAAATTAGTATTATTGTTAAAACCAGTCGTTAACGACGGAGTCTTATAAATACCAAAGTCAGGAACCAGATTAGGACTATCAGGATTATAATTAGTCTGCCAACAAATATCGGAAATAAATTTTAAACCATTTAGCCAATTTTCTTGACCACCTTGGGTTAAATAAAGCCATAATTTATGACTGTGAGAAAAAGTAACCGTGGAATGACTCATTAAAGTTTCATCTATATGATCATCCCCAGGTAAAATGAAGAGAGTAATGTTATTTAATTCAGCAATTTCTTTCATAACTTCTAACCCATAAGGCCAATAAGATTGACCCCCCAATAACCTTATAATAATTACTTTAGCCTGGGATAATACTTCCTCTGCATAAGTATCAATACTTAACTGTTGTTGTAATTGGAGAATATTTGTAGCACGTATTGCAGGAAAATGAGCAGGCAAAAAGGGCAAACAAGCAGCTAAACTTTGAATATCCGTATCTGCTGCGCTTAAAAAGACCATAGGTGCTTGATTTTGTTCGATAAAGATAACTCCCTCTTGCTCAGCATTCCAACCTCCAGGGGTAGCAGCTATACGGTGCATTACAACTCCTTAATGTTTAAACAAAATGAACTTTCAGTATAGGATAGGAAAACGGAGAGATTCTATTGAAGGATTATGTCTCTTTTCCTCTAGCCTTGTCCAATGTGATGAATCCTGTTTCAAAATCTATTTTACGTCGAACTTTACCTATAAGTATATTCGAGAAACTTTGTTCTCTTTGGCGAGAGCTAATGGAGATAGAAGGTTCTTCAGCAGTATTAGTTAACGATTCCATAATATCTTCAGAAATCACAAATATTGCTGAAATTTTAGGGGCAAAAAAGTTCTATTTGCTGCTATCGTCTCAATTATGTGCGTTATTGCAAGGCACACTCAACGCTTCATCCTTATCTTATCAGGTTATCATTACTTGCGATCCCCAAGCGATCTCCGAGTTTACCCAGAAGTTACAGCAGCACCTTGATAATAGCTCTCCTTGGCGCAAAAGATTGATTCCCTATGTAGAACCTCATTTACCCGAAGTAAACCCCCTACAAACCCATTTTAACGGTCGCTTATGGAACATTTTAGTACC
>JASJBX010000162.1 GCA_030066295.1 Crocosphaera sp. | reverse complement strand
CCTGCTGTTACCACGAAGAGCCGCCGTTCTCGGTGAATATTAGGAACTTTTGCCATAGTATTCCTCCCTATCATTTCTGTAAGGGAGTTAAGAGAAAAAATCTCTTTACGCATTCAAATAAATCTGAATAAAGAACCAATCCAGCCATTTGAGTTCCGTGTCCATTATCCTTATCATAGTTTCCCCAGCCTTTTTCAACAGTATATAAGTCAGTAATATCAAGACCTCTTTTAATCAGTGGATGTGTCCCATTAACTCCTGTATCAAGCAGACATACAGCAACAGCATTATCTCTAATATCAATATCATATCTCAATGATTCAAGTCTATTTTCTAAATCTCTTACCCATTGCTGCTGCTCAATTCAAGTGTCGGACTAGGTTTATTATTTTTATTACAATACTGTTCTACTTTTTCTTGAAAAAAATCTGTGGCTGACTCTGGAACAAATACAGTTGCTTTGACTACATTTTCCTGCTCAAGAGAAGGCTTAACGGAAACAAGTTCAAGCTTTTTATGTTGATCTGCCAAGCTTTCAAAAGCATTTGCTTGATCTTTTGTTACTTCAAATTCTAAATAAAATCCAGGTTTACCAACAGCAATTTCTGATAAACGAGATTCTAATTGTCGACGTGCTTTTTCAATCGCTTCACCAATTTTACGCTGTAACTTTTCAGCGTGTTCTACTCGGTTTCGATATGGTGGTGAAGTTTTTCTTACACCTGAAAATGTAGATGTATAGTTTACCTTTTTACCATTGTTGCGTAGATATAGGTGAGGAAGAGTACGGGAACGTTTGACCATTCTATAAATCAATTAGTTTTATTCATTGAGAGTCATCTCTTTACGTTCCATAATAGCTGAAATCAAAGATTTTTCGCTAACTTTGCCACTGTTTGATAAGACTGCTTGCTTTGCTGCTTCATCTGTTGCTCTCACAATTTCAGCTTGAGCAAGTCCTGTTGCTTTCTCTATAATTTTTGACCAATCTTTCCAGTCAATATCAAAACTTATTAAACGAGTTTGAATCAGTTCACGAATAATGTCTGAATCAGGTAAATTATATTTAATGACATCATCAAATCTTCTAAGAAGAGCTTTATCTAGTAAGTTGGGATGATTAGTGGCTGCAATAAGAAGACTTTCTCCTTGATCATGTGCAGCCATCTGTAGAGCAGCAGAATAGAATTGCTGCTCCTCTCCTTCCACGTGACTTCTTAGAAGTGCTAGGATATGGCGAGCGGTGGACATGATAATGTTTTAAGTTAAACCTCCTATTATACTAAATGATCTTAAGTATGAGTGCTTCTAAGCATCACAACAAATTGTTAATAATAGATTTTCAAACTACTTAGTATTATTATACTGTAAAACACGCTTATTAGAGTCAATAATGATTATTTATTTTTGCAGTTTGTTATCATAAAAAGCATCTAAAACTATTTTTTGAATAGTTGTTAAAGGTTGATTAAACTTTCTTGCTATAGCTGCACAATCTTCATATTCAGGATGCACATTAATAATGGTTTTATTCACACCTTTTCCTTGACTGGCTATTTTAACCCTAACTTCTCCATACTCTGTCTTAACTATTTTAATTTCTCGGTCTAAAATTGAACGTTTTTGTAGTGACTGACGAATCCCTAGAGTAGTGGTTTCCCTAAAAATAATCTCTTCACATACATCTATTTTATGAACAGGACAAATAACTGTTAATAAAATACCTGGTCGTGACTTTTTCATCATCACTGATTGAGTAAATATATCTAATGCCCCCACATTCAATAAAAGATCAAATAAATAACCAAAAACCTGCGGACTGAGATCATCTATTTGTGTCTCTAATACCGCAACTATGTCGACATTATTGTTTTTTTTTCTGTTACCTTTTCCCCTATCCACAGACGCAAAATATTAGGCAAAGATAACTCTTGTGAACCTGCACCTAACCCGACTTTTTCGAGTATCATATTGGGGGGTTCACCAAAACTTTTAACCAAGGTAACGGCGATGGCTGCCCCTGTCGGTGTCACTAATTCTTTATCAATTTTGTTACTATAAATGGGAACTTGGCGGGACTCCCATAACTTTA
Source organism: Crocosphaera sp. (assembly GCA_030066295.1). Taxonomy (GTDB): domain Bacteria; phylum Cyanobacteriota; class Cyanobacteriia; order Cyanobacteriales; family Microcystaceae; genus Crocosphaera. The sequence goes on along the minus strand of JASJBX010000162.1, from coordinate 10,870 downwards.
GTACCGCAGGAACCGGCACCGGTAAGCGGCCATGGGCTGCCCTAACCGTACCCCCACCCGTAGGCAAGGCCGAACAATATAACGTTTCAATGTTCAAATAATCCAGTCCGATACAAGTGCCTACAATATCGACTATGGCATCTGTTGCCCCCACTTCGTGGAAATGTACCTTTTCCGGTGCAACGCCGTGTACAGCCCCTTCTGCTACCGCTAACTGACGGAATATATCTAAACTCCACTGTGTCACCCGTGGTGGTAAGTTTGCCTGTTGAATCATCCCTTCAATTTCAGGGAGGTGACGGGCAGGGGTATGATGATGATGGTGATGGTGGTTTTTGTGAGAGTCTTCTGTGAGTAACTTAACATGGACTTTAGTGGCCTGCTGCCCGTTGCGTTGTACCTTTTCTTGACTTAACTTATATTCGTGGTCAATCTTTAACCCTTTGAGTTGCTCAATCAAGTATTCTAAAGGAACACCGCTATCAACTAGGGCCCCTAAAAACATATCCCCGGCAATACCGGTTACACAGTCTAAATAAGCGATTCTGGTCATAATTATGGCTATTTTATACGATTTACACCCCAAAAACCCCCAACCTCGTCGTATTGAGGAAATCTGTGACTCCCTCAGACAAGGGGCGATCATGTTATATCCCACAGATACAGTGTATGCGATCGGCTGCGATCTTAATAGTAAATCGGCTGTGCAACGGGTGCGACAATTAAAGCAATTATCCAATGATAAACCCTTGACATTTTTATGTTCTTCTTTATCTAATATTGCTAACTATGCAGGGGTCACAGACGAAGCCTATCGTATCATGAAACGCTTAATTCCTGGCCCTTATACGTTTTTGTTGCCGGCGACGAAAGCTGTGCCAAAATTAGTCATGAGTCCTAAGCGAAAAAGTACCGGTATTCGGGTTCCGGATCACCCTGTCTCTCAAGCTATTTTACGAGGGTTAGAAAATCCGATTGTTTCTACTTCTGCCCATTTACCGGATGAAGACGGGGAGTTTCCTACCATTGGGGTAGAAAAAGCGAGGTTATTTGATATCTTAGAAAATCAGGTTGATATCATTATTGATGATAGTCTAGAACCTGGATTTGATGTTTCTACCATCTTAGATATGACTTGTGATCCCCCTTCTATTATTCGTCAAGGGTTGGGATGGGAAGAATTACAAAATTGGGTAACCTTAGAAGTTTAATTTAGTTATCAATTATTAATTATGAATGTAATTAAAACAAAAATTCCTGACGTTGTTATCATTGAGCCCCGTGTCTTTGGAGATGATCGTGGCTTTTTTTATGAAAGTTACAATGAAAAATCGTTTAAGGAAGCAACAGGAATCGAACGAAATTTTGTCCAAGATAATCATTCAAAATCGCAAAAAAATGTCTTACGAGGACTCCATTATCAAATCCAACAATCTCAAGGTAAATTAGTTCGTGTTGTGGTAGGTGAAGTGTTAGATGTTGCGGTGGATATTCGTAAAAGTTCCGCCACCTTTGGTCAATGGGTAAGCTGTCGTTTAAGTGCAGAAAATAAGCGTCAGTTTTGGGTTCCTGAAGGGTTTGCTCACGGTTTTGTTGTCTTATCCGATGCAGCAGAATTTCTTTACAAAACGACTGATTATTATGCCCCACAACACGAAAGAAGTATTTTATGGAATGACCCGGATCTCGCTATTGACTGGGAGTTAGAAGGAGAACCTTTATTATCTAAAAAAGATCAAGAGGGTTCATCTTTTAAAGAAGCGGAAGTTTTTGAGTAAAATAGTTTATGAACTCAGCACAAACGTTACGTAACCTATTAGTTGAACCTGGAATTATAGCAGCCCCTGCTGTTTATGATTGTTTGGGATCTAAGTTAGCCGAAAAAGCAGGATTTTCTTTTATTTTTACCAGTGGTTTTGGAATGTCTGCCTCTTTATTAGGACTTCCTGATCTGGGATTGTTAACCGCTACTGAAATGTTGAATCAAGTTAGAAATATTATCAAATCTGTTCATATTCCTGTTATTTGTGATATTGATACCGGCTATGGAAATGTATTAAATGTAAGAAGAACCGTAGAAGATATGGTTAGTTTTGGGGCAGCAGGAATTATTTTAGAAGATCAAGAATGGCCGAAAAAATGTGGTCATTTTGAAGATAAAAAAGTGATTGAAACTGAGGAAATGGTCAAGAAAATAAAAGCAGCAGTAGACGCTAAAAATAACAGTGATTTAGTTATTATCGGTAGAACGGATGCAAGAGCAATTTATGGACTAGAGGAAGCCTTATATCGAGGTAAAAAATATCAAGAAGCAGGGGCAGATATTATTTTTATAGAAGCCCCCCAAACCAGAGAAGAATTAGAAAAAATAGCCGATTATTTTCCTGATCTTCCGTTATTAGCGAATATTATTGAAGGAGGAAAAACACCCTGTTTATCCTTAGAAGAATTAGAAGAAATGGGCTTTAAAATTGTTGCTTATGCTTTGTCAGGGTTATTAAGTTCGACTAATTCTATGCTTCACTGTTTCCAACAACTACAAGAAAAAGGAAGCACAAATATGACTAATAACACCTTTCAATTTGATGATTTTAAAGCTTTAATTGAAGTAGAAAAATATAGAGATATAGAAAGATAGCGACACATTTTCTGTAGGGATCAACGGCCGTTGACCCCTAGCTTTATTTTTTTAAATTTCATTAGGATCAATCCCTAATTCTTTTAACTTTGCAGCCAAAAGATCAGCCCGTTGCTTTTCAGTTTCAGCCCTTTGTCTTTCAGTTTCAGCCCGTTGGCGTTCCATTTCGGCCTGTTGTCTTTCAGTTTCAGCCCGTTGACGTTCCATTTCGGCTTGTTGTCTTTCAGTTTCAGCCCGTTGGCGTTCCATTTCAGCCCGTTGATGTTCAAGTTCTGCTTCTTCTTTCGGTAATAAGACTAAATTTCCCCGTAAATCATAAAATCTCAACCAAAAAGCGGACTCATTTAATATTTTACCTTCCCAAGTCCCTAAATATAACTGTAACGTCTCACAAGATAACCATCCTCTTTGATCCGCTACAATTTCAGTGTAGGTTTGCTGTCCATTTAATCGCCAACCTTGCAGAGAAGTGGCATCATAGGGATCGTATATGTAATATTCTCTGGTCTTAAAAATTTGCTCATACAGCGTCTTTTTATCGGTTTTATCGATATTAGCTGTAGAATCAGACATTAATTCCACAATAACATCAGGATAACGTCCGTTTTCTTGCCAGACAATCCAAGCTTTACGATCTACCGTCCCATCCACATTCAACGTGACAAAAAAATCAGGCCCACGAAAATCCCGATTCATCTGTTGGGTTGCACTATAATAGACAAACATATTACCCCCTGCAAAAAAGTCCTCACGGGGCAAAAAGGCTTGATAAACCGAGTCGATCAAGACATTCATGGCAATGCGGTGGCGGTTGGTTTCCAAGGGTTCTCCGTCATCAAAAATCAGTTCATCTTTGGGTAAATTGAGGTAAGAGGAAACAGTTTCCATAGAAAGATTATGACTTGATTATATAATTAGTTTAGCAAAAAATAGATCAAAAATTCTCAGTCAATACACAAAATTAATGATCTAAAAACCGTAGGGTGGGAAATGCCCACAATAACGTCTAGATAAAAGTTTTAGCTTTTTACTGGGCATTTCCCACCGCGCAATTAATTTTGTTTAAGCACTTATAATATAGGGTTGAAAAAATAGCAACAATTAGGGAACTGATAACTGAGCTAACTGTTGCTATTTCACTCAAAAAAGTTGGATAAACTTATTGTTTAACAGTCGGTTCTATGGGTTCTAAAGGCCGTGTTTCTGTTGCTGTTTCAAAGAAGGTGGCATAAACCCATCCGCCTAAAACACCACCAATAATAGGAGCAAGCCAAAATAACCATAATTGAGCAATTAGTTCTACATTGCCACAGAATAGGGCAACACCGGTACTTCTTGCAGGGTTAACAGAGGTATTGGTGACGGGAATACTGATTAAGTGAATCAAAGTTAACCCTAAACCAATGGCCACCGGACCAAACCCGCCCGGGGCCAAGCGATCGGTTGCCCCCATGATAATTAATAAAAACATAAAGGTCATGACGATCTCCGTCACTAAAGCAGAGAACAAACCATAACCTCCTGGAGAATGGCTTCCATAACCATTGGTGGCCAAGGGGGTAGGGTTACTCGGATCACTTAAAATAAAGTCTGGATTACCACTAGCAATCAAAAGTAAGATGGCCCCGGCTGCGATCGCTCCTAAAACCTGTGCCACAATATAGGGCAGTAAATCGGAGCCACTAAACCGTTTTCCAGCTAATAAACCAAAAGAAACCGCCGGGTTAAAATGACCCCCAGAAATATGACCCACCGCATAGGCCATGGTTAAAACCGTCAGTCCAAAGGCCAGGGAAACCCCTACAAACCCTAATCCTAGGGGGTTTCCTTCTCCTCCAAAGTTCGCAGCTAGAACAGCACTGCCACAACCGCCTAAGACTAACCAGAATGTACCAAAAAATTCGGCTACATATTTTTTCATGATTCAATTTTTTGTTAATTTTTAGTGAAATTGCCTACAAACTAGCAACTATGTTCTGAAAATTCAAGGTCATTAACAAATTTGCAACATTTCTTTTACATCAAGTAATTGTTAATGTTTTTTTAACTTAGGGCAGAAAAGGTAAGGTATAATAATCTCTAGAAGATTTACTTACCTTATGGTTAATTTATCTATGTCCAAGAAGATTATTATTTTTAATTATTAGTTATTGTTAATAAGAACTTAAATGAAAATTTTAATTATTGAAGATGAAATGGAAATTGCAAAAATTATCCAAACTACATTGGAAAGGGAATCTTTTGAATGTATGGTTGCTTACGATGGCTTAACGGCTTTAGATTTATTTCAACAACAAGAACCAGATTTAATTATTTTAGATTTAATGTTGCCAAAATTAGATGGATTAGAAGTTTGTACCCGTATTCGTCAAAAGATTACGGCTAAAGACCCTTACATTCTGATGTTAACGGCAAAAGGAGAAGAAATAGATCGCGTGATTGGGTTATCAACTGGGGCTGATGATTACTTAGTAAAACCGTTTAGTCCCATAGAATTAGTGGCAAGGGTTCGCGCCTTATTAAGACGCAGTTTACGTCATGGAGGAACCAAAAACAATGTTTATGAAACACAGCATTTTACGGTTGATTTAGATAAACATTCAGCCATCAGAAAATCAGATGATAATACAGAAGAAGCTTTAGAATTAACTACCTTAGAATTTAATTTATTATCCACCTTTATGAGTTATCCCGGTCGAGTTTGGAGTCGAACCCAACTGATCGATAAATTATGGGGAAATGACTTTTTTGGAGATGAAAGAGTGGTGGATACTCATGTGAGAAGATTACGCAAAAAAATTGAACCCGACACCGCCAACCCCACCTTCATTAAAACTGTTGTTGGTGTTGGCTATAAATTTGAAGATGAAGCCTAAATATAACAGGTTATAACAGGTTAGAAAAATGATAATTGTTGAAGTGCAAACAAAAGCACCGAAGTTTCCCACAAATGTTAAGATGTCTCAAAGATTCCTAAAAGTGTCTTGATATCTTTTCGTTTTATTTAGTCATATCATGTTAAAATCTCGCCTTTTTAGCCTTAGTTTACCTAGTATGGTCGCTATTTCTTGTCTTCTAGGAATAACAACATTGAAATCTGTATCTGCTCAAATTGTAGCGCAGGAGGAGATGCCAGAAGCAACAGAAGTCCCTGCCGATGATCCCTCCGATCCCAGTAACCTTCGTCCCCTGACTCAAGCAGACAGTCTTTTGAGTTTGCAGGGGGGCGAAAAATTAATGGAGGAAGCCAGCGAAGCTATCAATCAAGAAAATTATGACTTAGCCGTGACTAAGTTACAACAAGCCCGTAAAGTGTTTAACCAGTTATCTAATTTTTATCTACAACTGGCTAATAGCTTTTCCGGTATTGATACCAAAGTCTATGACTCTCAACGAGAAAGTGCATTGACAACGGGTCAAATGAGAGATTCTGCTACGTATCAGTTAGCGTTAGTTCATCGGGCCCAAGATCAACCAGAATTAGCGGTTCCTTTGCTGGTTCAGATCATCCGTTCCCAAAACCCAACCACAGATTTAGGGAAGAAATCCTATCAACAATTGTATGAGTTAGGTTTTGTGGATGTTCCCTTTGCGGATGAAGCCCAAGCAGCCACGTCTAACTAAAAAAGTTAAGTTGGGGGTTCGGGGAGGCAGAGGGCAGGGGGCAGGAGGCTTCTTTGCAGGAGGCAGGAGTTAAATATCTGTCACCCCATCTCCCCCTCACCCCGTCACCTCCCACACTTACCGTCATCTTTAATGGTCAAAGGTCAACAATAAATTTTAAACTGAAAGATGGAGTTAAACGAGAGAAAAACAGAATGACCACCACCGCGCCTTTTCTGACTGGAAGTCAAATACGCGATCGCTTTTTACAATTTTACGCTAAAAATAATCACCACATTTTACCCAGCGCGTCTTTAATTCCGGAAGATCCTACTGTACTCCTCACCATTGCAGGAATGCTTCCGTTTAAACCCATTTTTCTTGGTCAGAAACAGCCAGACTTTCCCCGCGCCACCACCTCTCAAAAGTGCATCAGAACCAACGATATCGAAAACGTAGGACGTACTGCTAGACATCATACATTCTTTGAAATGTTGGGTAATTTTAGCTTTGGGGACTATTTCAAAGAACAAGCGATCAAATGGGCCTGGGAATTGTCTACTAAAGTTTATCAATTACCCCCAGAACATATCGTCGTCAGTGTCTTTGAAAAAGATGACGAAGCGTTTCAACTTTGGCAAGATTTGGTCGGTGTTCCTCCCCAACGGATTAAACGAATGGGAGAAAAAGATAACTTTTGGAAAGCCGGTCCCACGGGTCCTTGTGGTCCTTGTTCAGAACTCTATTATGATTTTCATCCAGAACTAGGCGACGATAATATTGATCTCGAAGATGATTCCCGTTTTATCGAGTTCTATAACTTGGTATTTATGGAATATAACCGAGATGCTGAGGGAAATCTAACTCCGTTACAAAACAAAAATATTGACACCGGAATGGGATTGGAACGGATGGCCCAAATCTTACAAAAAGTTCCCAATAATTACGAGACGGATCTAATTTTTCCCATTATTGAAACGGCGGCTAAAATTGCTAAGATTGACTACCACAAAGCAACAGAAAAAACGAAAGTTTCTTTAAAAGTCATCGGAGACCATGTGCGATCGGTCGTTCACATGATTAGTGATGGAATTACCGCTTCAAATACGGATAGAGGATACGTTTTACGCCGTTTAATTCGTCGTGTGGTACGTCATGGTCGCCTAATCGGAATTGACGGGAAATTTATCAACGAAGTAGCCGAAACCGCCATCCAACTTTCGGAAACCCCTTACCCCCAAGTGAGAGAAAGGGAAGGGTTTATTAAAGCGGAATTAGAACGAGAAGAAGTGGCGTTCTTGAAAACCTTAGAACGAGGGGAAAAATTACTCGCTGAAATTATTAGTAAGACAGAGAAAAACGGACAAATTTCGGGGGTAGATGGGTTTACGTTATATGATACCTTTGGCTTCCCATTAGAACTGACCCAAGAAATAGCAGAAGAGAGCAATTTGACCGTGGATATTGCTGGATTTGAAGCGGAAATGAAACAGCAACAAGAACGGTCAAAAGCTGCTCATGAAACCATTGATTTAACGGTACAAGGTAGTTTAGATCAATTGGCTGAACATATTCATCCGACGGAATTTTTGGGCTATACTGCTCTACAATCAACGGCTAAGGTAGAAGCGGTTTTGCTCGAGGGTCAAACCGTTGAAACAGCAGCAGCCGGAAGCGAGGTTCAAATCGTTTTAGATCAGACTCCATTCTACGGAGAATCAGGGGGACAGATAGGCGATCGCGGATTTTTGACAGGGGAAAATTTAGTCATTCGTGTGGATGATGTGCAGAAAGAATCCGGCATTTTTGTTCATTTTGGTCGGGTAGAAAGGGGCCAAGTTTCTGTTAACGATAACGTTAAGGCAACCATTGATCGGGCTTGTCGTCGTCGGGTACAAGCTAATCACACCGCAACCCATTTATTACAAGCAGCTTTGAAGAAAGTGGTGGATGATTCTATTTCTCAAGCCGGATCTTTGGTTGCCTTCGATCGCTTGAGATTCGATTTTAATTGTCCCCGCGCGGTAACGGCAGAAGAGTTACAAGAAATTGAGGATTTAATTAATAGTTGGATCGCTGAAGCACACGATACAGAAATCGCGGTGATGCCCCTAGAAACCGCTAAGGAAAAGGGGGCGATCGCCATGTTTGGTGAAAAATATTCGGCAGAGGTTCGGGTGATCGATGTGCCTGGGGTTTCCATGGAATTGTGTGGAGGAACTCATGTTAAAAATACGGCTGAAATTGGCTTGTTTAAAATTATGTCAGAAAGCGGTATTTCTTCAGGTGTAAGACGCATTGAAGCGGTGGCTGGTCCTGCGGTTTTAGAATATTTAAAAGTGCGAGAAACTGTGGTTAAGGATCTCTGCGATCGCTTTAAAATTAAACCCGAAGAAGTTAGCGATCGCATCACTTCTTTACAGTCTGAACTGAAAACCACTCAAAAAGAATTAGAAGCGGTTAAACAGGATTTGGCTGTGGCAAAATCGGATCAATTATTAACCGAAGCTGAGTCTATTGGTGAGTTTAAACTGTTGGTGTCAGACATGGGAGAAATGGACGCAAAAGCATTGCAAACCGCAGCAGAAAGATTACAACAAAAACTAGGAGAAGGGGCCGTTATTTTGGGGTCGATTCCCTCAGAAGGGAAGGTTAGCCTGGTAGCAGCTTTTAGCAAAAAAGTCAACCAAGATAAGCAACTACAGGCCGGAAAATTTATCGGTCAAATTGCTAAAATATGCGGTGGGGGGGGGAGGGGGTCGCCCTAACTTAGCTCAAGCAGGAGGACGAGATTCCAGTAAGCTATCAGAAGCCTTATCAACGGCTAAACAACAACTCACAGAAGGCTTACAATAAGTTAGGCGTTAGACGTTGAATAATTGAACACACCCCAACTTAATTAAACGTTATAGTTGGGGATTTATTTGTACCCAAAAACTTGTCACGTTTCGGGTAGAAGTCACTTATCAATATCTTCTTTTTCTACTTCTTAAGTAAAAGTAAACTGTCATGATACACTGATTGAGAATAGGACTAACTTAACTAAACGTTAGTCCACAAAAAACCCTCACAAACGTAAGGATAAATATGCCTTTTTCTATAGATTCAGCCCGCAATATTTTTCCGAATACCTTAGCTGCTGATGCTGTTCCTGCAACCATAGCTAGATTCGAGCAACTGAGTGCTGAAGATCAATTGGCTTTAATTTGGTTTGCTTACCTAGAGATGGGTAAAAACATCACCGTTGCTGCTCCTGGGGCGGCCAATATGCAGTTTGCTGAAGGTACAATCAAAGATATGCTCAGTATGAGTCCTTTAGAGCAAAGTCAGGCCATGTGCGACTTAGCGAACCGTGCGGATACCCCTGTTAGTCGGACTTACGCCACTTGGACACCTAATATCAAACTTGGTTTTTGGTATGAATTAGGAAAATTGATGGAACAAGGCAAAATTGCTCCTATTCCTGAAGGGTATAAGCTTTCAGCCAATGCTAACGCGATTCTTCTCACCATTACTGGCTTAGAACCAGGGCAACAAATTACCGTTCTGCGTAATTGTGTGGTAGATATGGGTTATGATCCCAGCAAAATGACCAATTTCCAAAAGATTAGTGAACCCGTTGTCCCCCCCAAAGAAATTGCCCAACGGACTCAAGTCAAAATTGAAGGCATTGATAATTCAACTATCCTTAGCTACATGAATAATTTGAATGCTAATGATTTTGATGCTTTAATCGCCTTATTTACCGAAGATGGAGCGTTGCAACCGCCTTTCCGCCGTCCTATTATTGGTAAGGAAAATGTGCTGCGTTTCTTCCGTGAAGAATGTCAAAATCTCAACTTAATTCCCGAACGAGGGGTAAGCGAACCGGCTGACGATGGTTTCACTCAAATTAAAGTCACAGGAAAGTGTCAAACCCCTTGGTTTGGTGGCGGTGTTGGGATGAACATCGCTTGGCGATTTTTACTCAATGCTGAAAATAAAATTTTCTTTGTGGCTATTGATTTACTGGCCTCTCCTAAAGAACTATTAAACTTAGTTCGCTAATTGGGAAAATTTTTGCTATATTCTTAAGAATAGTAAAATCACAATTAATACGATAGATGCGCTCTACTGGTTAGGGCGTATTCTAATGGCTTTAAAATTCCGATATGAAAACAAACACTCAACAATGGACCGAAACTGAGCAAAAAATTGCTCAAGAAGCATTGAAAAAAGCCTATACCAGAGAAACAGAAGCACTGGTGGCTGAAATTAACCAAAAAGCTAGTCAGATTACTCAGATTAGTGATATTTGGGCCTTGAACGACTATTTGAATAGTCGGCGTTATAGCATTGATGGTAAGTACGATTCTAGAGAGTCTGCATCCGTTTTTCTCTTGGCTCAGTTGGTTAAAGAAAAATGGTTAACCCTGGATGAATTAACCGATTTAACCCCTTCTACAAGAGCAAAAGTTGCCGCTTTAGCCAAAAGTCAGTTCTTTTAAGAAAATTTAGCTTATTTGGCGAGAAGCCCCACACTTTGTTTTCAATCAAAAATAATTAAACAAGTGTGGGATAAATCGCCAGTGACTTGCTATAATGGTCAACAAGGTGGGGCTGGGCGTGTTCCTCACTATAAAATGCCGT